>JBAXDA010000069.1:0-6901 GCA_037141215.1 Candidatus Firestoneibacteriota bacterium
AGCCAGCTTGCGAAAAAGGCAAGTTACAGCCTCGCAAAGCTAAAAGAAATAGAGATGATAGAAATGTCCCGCGTTTATAGGTTTCTGGCCGGGGCGCGCCTCAAAGAAGAAGACGGGCTGGAAGCCGTCTGTCAAAAATTTGAGGCGGATTTTATGGTTACGGGCTCGGTTTTAGAAGCTTCGCCGGGTTCCTTTGAAGCCGAGGCTTCTGTTTATGGCGCAGCCTCCGGTACCGCAACAAAAGTCTCCTTTTCTTTTACCGTGACAAATATGCCTGAAGGGAATATTCTCGGACTGGAAGCGGTCTATCTTCCCGTGGAGCCGCCGGATGCGGAAAATATAATTTCGCATCTTGCCTTTTTTGACCTCAAGATGACCCTGCTTGGAAACAGCAAGTGGTACAATAAAACTTTTCTTGCGGGTCCGGCAAAACCAAATCTTGAGAACGCCGTCTTTACGGCGCCGTTCTTTGCCTCCGGAAGCGATCCGCTTACGGCCTCCTTTACGGAAGAGTACAGGGCTAAATATTATGAAGACCCCGATGAATTGGCGTCTTCCGGCTTTGACACTGCCGGTCTGGTCTTAAAGGCCCTGGAGAACGGCGCGGCCGGAAAACGGGAGACAGAAGCCGCGTTGAATACTCTGGACGGCGTGCCCGGCCTCAACGGCTCGTATACTTCACTGAACCGCGAGTTCAAAAGGAAACCCCGTTTGCTTTCCGTCAAAGAGGGGGAGTTGACGGAAATTAAGTGAAGGCAGGCGCAAAGCACAAACTCCGGAGTATGAAGAGAGTAAAGCATAAATGGAAGAAAAGGAATTTATTTCAATCCGGGAGCTTTACCTGGACTGCCGTAATTGCTTACGCTCTGCTTATCTTCTTTCTTTCCTCCCGGCCGGCGCTACCGGAGAGTTTTAGCTTCTTTTACGGGCAGGATAAGCTCGCCCATCTTCTTGAATACGCGCTGCTCGGCTGGCTGTTAATACGGGCGTTCAAATATTCCGCGAAATTCTCTTTGGTTAACGCTGTTTCTGCCGCAGTAATAATTTCTCTGCT
This sequence comes from Candidatus Firestoneibacteriota bacterium, assembly GCA_037141215.1. Taxonomy (GTDB): domain Bacteria; phylum Oederibacteriota; class D2-FULL-39-29; order D2-FULL-39-29; family CAIOVX01; genus JBAXDA01. The sequence goes on from JBAXDA010000069.1 coordinate 1,055, forward strand.
CTATGGCCTCGGCGATGAACTGCACCAGGCCTTTGTGCCCCTGCGCCAATGCGATTTCTATGATTTTCTGGCGGATGCTCTGGGCGTTTTTATCCCATCTGTGATAACCTTGATTAGACAAAGAGATTGAACGGACAGGGGCAGGAATAATTTATTACCCTTGTTAAAAACCCTCGTTTTTAGTATATTATAGGTTATGAAAGGTATAAAGGAATACATACAAATTGCCGGGATTGCAGCTATTATTCTTCTCGCAGCCTTCTTTCTGGGCATAATTGTCAATGTGCTGAATCCTCTGGGTGTTGAACTTAATCCCGGCGTAAGGCCTGAAACACCGCTCCCAATACGGTTGGTGAGAGTCCCTTCCCTTTCCAAAGAAGGACTTGCGGCCGCCGCCGCAAGAGCGGCGAAAAGGGAAAAAAATGAAAACCCCGAAATGTCGGCAGGTGAATTGGCAGCGGTCTCTGCGATGGAGAAAATGATAAAGACCAGGGGTTCGGAACCCTCGGCGCTTTTACCCTGGATCAAGATAGACCTGTCAAGAACAAAAGCTCTCTTTGACAGCGGGAAAGCTAAATTTATTGATGCGAGGCCGGAATTCAAATTCATTGAGAAAAGGATCCGCGGCGCTATCTCGCTTTCGGCGAGCAGGTACCTGATACAGTTTCCGGTTGTGAAAGAAAAAATAAGCAGGGACGATATCCTCGTTGTTTACTGCAGCAATCCCGAATGTAAATTAAGCGACAATGTGGCAAACAATCTTACCGCTGACGGCTATAAAAATATCTTTGTATTTGAAGCCGGCTGGCAGGCCTGGGTGGACGCGGGCTATCCCGTTGACGGTCTTGAGGCAAAATAATGGAACAAAAAATAAATTTTTATAAAAACATGAGTGTTAAAGCCGGCCGGTTTATTATGGGGCTGATTTTTATCACTGCCAGTTATGATAAGATAATAACTCCCCAGCTTTTTGCGGCCCGGGTTTCGGAGTATATGCTGCTGCCGGATGTCTTTGTCCCTCTGATAGCGGCTACACTGCCCTGGGTGGAGTTTTATTGCGCGCTAATGCTGATCCTGAATGCTTACACGAGGAGCGCCGCCCTCATTCTCATTCTGACACTGTGTTCCTTCGTGGCGGGTATGTCTTACGACCTTTCAATGGGATTGGTGCATGATTGCGGGTGCTTCGGTTTTTTTGAAGAATCCATAGGTTTCGCAACCATAATTCGAGACCTTCTTTTTATCGCGCTGCTCCTTCCGGTCTTCCTCTTTGGAAAGAACGAGTTGAATCCCTCCGGCAAAGAAGGTTAACATGCCTTTAAGGATCTACAACACGCTTACCCAAAAAAAAGAAGAGTTTATCCCTGTAAAAAAAGGCGAGGCGGGCATTTACAATTGCGGGCCCACGGTCTACGGCTACTTTCATGTGGGTAACGCGAGGAACTTCATAGTCATTGACGCAATGAGAAAGTACCTGGAATTCAGCGGCTACAAGGTAAAGCTGGTCCAGAATGTAACCGATGTGGACGATAAGATAATAAATAAGGCGAAGGCGGAGCAAGTTACGCCAAAAGAGATTGCCGAGAAGTTCACCGCCGATTACTTTGAAGATTTGGAACGGCTGGGCGTGCGCCGTGCGGATTATAACCCGAAAGCCACAGAGCATATAAAGGAAATGCAGGACCTGATCAAGCTACTCATTGAAAAGGGCGAGGCTTACGAAATAAACGGTGATGTGTATTTCTCCGTGGGCCGGGCAAAAGAAAGGGGTTATGGAAAATTATCGCACAAAAAAATAGAAGAACTCGAAGCAGGTTCGCGCATAGATGTGAACGAACAAAAAAAGGATCCGCTGGATTTCGCCCTCTGGAAGAAAGACAAGGAGGACGGCATTTCCTGGGACTCGCCCTGGGGTAAGGGGCGGCCGGGCTGGCATACGGAGTGCTGTGTAATGTCCGTCAAGTACCTTGGGCAGCCTTTTGATATCCACAGCGGCGGGATAGACCTGGTTTTTCCTCACCACGAGAATGAACTGGCCCAGGTGGAAGCGGCCTACGGGTCCGCCGGGAGTTTTGCCAAGTACTGGCTGCATAACGGACACCTTAATATTAAGGGCCAGAAAATGAGCAAATCCCTTGATAACTTTCTTCTGGTCAGAGACATACTTAAGACAAGAAGCGCAGGGGTCGTCAGATTCTTCCTGCTATCGGCGCACTATCGGAGTCCGCTCGACTGGACCGAGGAAAATGTAGCGAATGCGGTAAACGGTTTTACCGAGCTGGTTCATACGCAAGGCAGAATAAACGCAATCCTTGAAAAACCGCTTGCCGCAGAAGGCGCCGGAAGAACCGGCCTGACTGAGAAAGCCGCGGCGGCTGAAGCAAAGTTTATTTTAAGCATGGACGACGATTTCAACACCGCGGCCGCGATTGGCGCGCTCTTTGAGTTTGCGGCGGAAATAAAAAATATCCTGAAAAAGAAGGATTGGGAGCTGACCCCGGAAAACAGAGAAGAGTTGAGGAAGACCGGAGAGAAACTTACTTCTTTGTCGGCCTGCCTCGGTCTTACGCTTGCCTCCGGCGGTCTTACGCCGGAAGCGGCCGCCCTGGTCTCGGAGAGAGAAAGAGCCAGGACCGCGAAGGACTGGACCGCCTCAGACGAATTAAGGAAAAAAATAGACGCAGCGGGTTATTGCGCGGAAGACAGCAGGTTTGGACAAATAGTCTTTAAAAAATAAGAAGCTGCACCGTTCAACCGTAATATTGTTGCGCGGAGTATTTAAGAAAGTGCCAAGTATAAAAGATATATGTTTAAAAGGAGCTGTTTATGAATCCAGATCACATTGTTATGGGACGGCAGAAAGCCTTGGAGCTCGTACAGGTCGCGGACCGCAGGATAAAAAAGATCCTGATTTCCCGCGAGTACGAAAAAGAACTTACGGATATTCTTGAGATTGCAAAAGAAAAGAACCTTAACCTGCAGTATATGCCTTTTAAGCAGATGAATAAGATTCTTCACTCCGCAGAGCATGAAGGCGTAATGGTCGAGACCTTCCCCAAACATTATGTAGATGTTGAGGATATGCTGAAATACGCGGAAGAAAGGGGAGAAAAACCTCTCATTATAGCCCTGGACAATGTGCAGGATCCGCATAATCTCGGAGCAGTGTTGCGCACGGCGGAAGGCTGCGGGGCCCACGGAGTAATAATACCCAAATCCAATTCGGCGAATGTAAATGAGACCGTGGATAAGGTTTCCACCGGGGCAACGAAGTTTGTTCCTATATCAAGAGTTGTTAATCTTAACAACGCGCTGAACACTCTCAAAGAAAGGGGCGTTTGGATCGCCGGAGCCGAAGTGGACGGGCGCGGAACATTTTACGACCTTGATATGAAGATGCCGCTCTGTCTGGTCTTCGGCAGCGAAGGCGACGGGATGAGAAAGAGTATCAAAGAAAATTGCGATTATCTTGTGAATATTCCTATGAGAGGGCACCTCACCTCTCTTAATGTTTCTGTCTCGGCTGCCCTGCTTATGTATGAGGCGGTAAGACAGAGATATTATATCGGCAAGAAATAATTTAAGCCGGAAGGAGGAGTCGATGTTCTGCAAAGAATGCGGCAAGGAATTAAACACAGAGGAAAAAGCGTGCGCGCACTGCGGATTCATCTGTGAAGAAGTGGAGGAGCCGGTCCTGGACACGGCAAAGCCCCGTGCTGTGTTTGTACTGCTGGGAATATTCCTGGGAGCCGCGGGGATACATAATTTTTATGCGGGGTATCTCGGCAAAGCGCTGGCACAGTTGGTGCTTGGAGTAAGCGGTATGTACACGAATTGGATAACCACCATCTTCGCTTTCTTGTGGGCTATTGCCGATGTCCTTTTAGTGAGACAAGACGATTGGGGGGTCCCTTTCAAATAAATAGCCGGCAGTTGAAAGATCTGACTGCTCCGCTCAATGTGTTGTTCTTAAACTATTTTGGAGTTTCAGAGGTCTAACTTATGATCTTCGCTGCGCTCAATCCTAAAAATAGGATTTCGCTGCGCTCAATCACTGCTAAGTATCGTATGTTTGCAATTATGGAGCGTGAAAGGCGGCTATGAACCCAAAAATAACAGGGATTATTATATTTTTTCTTATTTTTCAGGCTTTCCCTCAGTTTTCCCCTGCTGAAGTCCCCGAACAACCTGCGCCTGACTCGCTTTTTACCGATTTTCGCAAGAATAACCGCGTGGATGAAATTGTTATTGCAGAGCTTGCCAAAAGAAAGCTTGCTCCTTCCGAACGCTGCACAGATGAAGTATTCCTGCGCCGGAGTTTTTTGGATATCACCGGGACGCTCCCTTCCCAGCAGGAGGCCAGGGCTTTTCTTAATGACAAGAGCAGGACCAAAAGGGAAAAACTTGTAGAGCGCCTGCTTAATGGACAAGAATTCGCTCCCTACTGGTCCATGAAATGGGGAGATTTGCTTCGCATAAAAGCCGAATTCCCGAGCAACCTGTGGCCGAATGCCGCGCAGGCTTACAGCCGCTGGGTCAACGATGCGCTCAGGGATAATATGCCTTATGACAGATTTGTAAAAATCCTCCTCACCTCCAGCGGCAGCGATTTCAGGGATCCCCCGGTAAACTTTTTCCGCGCTTTTCAGCAGAGAACCCCGGAACTGATAGCAGAAAATGTCGCGCTGGTTTTTATGGGGCTCAGGCTCAACAGTTCCGGCCTTGAACCGGGAAAAATCGCAGGACTGCAGGCCTTTTTTACCAAGCTGGGCTTTAAGGGAACGGAAGAGTGGAAAGAGGAGATAGTCTATTTTGATCCCGAAGGCAAACCTCTTATCGGCGCCGACGGAAAAGAAGTCCTTCCTGAAACGCTAAACGGGGCACCCATGAATATTCCCGGAGAAACAGATCCGCGGACGGTCTTTGCGGAGTGGCTTACAGCGCCGGATAATCCCTGGTTTGCGAGAAATATAGCCAACAGGATCTGGGCCTGGCTTTTCGGCCGGGGCATTGTGCACGAGCCGGATGATATGAGAAAGGACAATCTTCCCTGGAACGAGGAACTGCTGGCCTCCCTCGCCAAAGAACTTATTGATAAAAAATATGATTTGAAAGCGGTCTACAGACTGATACTTAATTCCAACACCTATCAACTCTCGTCAAAGACCAATAAATGGAATGCGGAGGACGAAGAAGGCTTCTCCCGTTACCGCGTGCGCAGAGTTGAAGCGGAGCCGCTAATTGACGCGATCTGCCAGATAACAGGGACAGGCGAGAACTATCAGAGCGCTATCCCCGAGCCTTTTACTTTTCTTCCGGGAAGTCAGAAGGCCTCGGCCATAGCGGACGGAAGCATAAGCTCTCCCGTCCTGGAACTCTTCGGCAAGCCGGCGCGCAACACTTCTTTTGAAGCGGAAAGGAATTCTACTCCGTCAGTTTCTCAGGTACAGCACCTGCTGAATTCCAGCTTGATAGAAAAAAAGATAGAGCAAGGCTACGCCCTGCGCCAGCTTCTTGTAAATGTAAAAGAAAACGATAAGCTGGCAGAGCAATTGTACTTAAGGATACTCTCCCGCTTCCCGAATGAGAGCGAGAAACAACTCCTGCTTCAATATATGTCCGCTGCCGGAAGAAAGCAGGACGAGGCCGTTTATGATATTGCCTGGACTCTTATTAATACAAGCGAGTTTTTGCTTAAACATTGATAAAGCGGTGTAGCCGTGCAAGCAGGCGCTCTCCTCAAATATACTACTAGGCAGAATAAAAGAGGAGGGATTGAGGGAATATGGCTCTAAAAAAACATAAAAATATCCTAAAGAAAAAGATAACTAGGAAATCTTTCCTCAA
>JBAXDA010000070.1:0-6885 GCA_037141215.1 Candidatus Firestoneibacteriota bacterium
GTTGTTTTGTTTCCGGTTTTAGATTTGTTTTTGGTTTTTTCGAGTTTCGAATTTTTGGCTTCGAGTTTAATATTTGAATATGCCAGGATAATTAATGTTGAAGGGGTTGTTATGCCAATTTACCTCGGGACCTCCGGGTTTTCATTTGCGGACTGGAAAGGGCCGGTTTACCCGGAAGGTGAATATCGACGTGATCCGTAACGGAGAAATTGTTTTCTCCGGGAATTTGTCGTCGCTCAAACGGTTTAAGGACGATGTCAAAGAAGTGCTAACCGGTTATGAATGCGGTATCGGGATTGAAGGTATGCCCGAGATGCAGGCCGGTGATCTGATGGAAGTCGTAACACAGGAAAAGATCTTAAGAAAACTCGGAGATAACAAGTAAAAGAAGCGCATTTGGAACCTGCGGAAAGGAACTTATGTCAATCAGAACAGAAAAAATAGCGAAAGCCTACCAGCGCGAGATAAGCAATGTAATAAATCTTGAAATAAAAGATCCCAGCCTCGGATTTGTTACAATCACAAAAGTAGAGGTAAAAGGAGATCTCAGCCAGGTCACCGTCTTTGTGAGTATTTTAGGGGAAGATAAGGACAAGAAAAATACTATTGCCGCTCTTAAACGCGCCAAAGGATTTATCAGAAAAAAAATGGCGGAGAGGGTGAACATGAAGTTTGCTCCAGAGCTTGAGTTTGAACTGGATATCTCCGGTGAAGAACTTGAAAAGGCTCTAAAACTGATAGAAGCTATGGAGAAAGGCAGGAAAAGTGAAAAATAACCGTATTGAAGATATTGTCAGAATATTCAGGTCTCGCGATAATTTTCTGCTTTCCACGCATGTGCATCCTGACGGAGACGGGGTGGGCGCCGAACTCGCCCTTGCAATGGGACTGAGGCAGCTAAAAAAGAATGTAACAATCGTAAATAACGACCCTTTCCCGCAGAACTACTCCTTCTTGCTGGTAGGCGGCCTGCTTAAAGAAAAGGTCCCTAAACACGGTAATTTTGAAGTAGGCGTTTCTCTTGAGTGCTCGGATCCCGACAGGCTTGGCAGGCTTAAGGATGTTTTTGAAACCCTGGGCACGATAGTGAACATAGACCATCACCCGAGCAACGAATATTTTGGCGACTATAATTATGTACAGACCGAAGCCTGCGCGGTGGGCGAACAGATCTACGACATACTCAAGAGATTAAGGATAAAGATAGATAAAAGAATAGCAGAATGTATTTATACTTCCATCCTTACCGACACCGGTTCTTTTTCCTACTCTAATACAACCGTTAGAACTCACGAAATAATAGTTGAGCTTTTAGGCTACGGAGTAAATCCTACCGAAGTTTATCAAAATGTTTATGAGGCGAGTTCCGTAGGAAAGGTTATCCTTCTTGGAAAGATTCTCGGAACACTTGAGCTCAGCCTGGACAAGAAAATTGCCTGGGTTTCGCTGACGCGGAAAATGTTTGCGGATACAGAGACTGATTATGAAGACGCGGAAGGAATGATAAACTATGCAAGGTCCATAAAAAGCGTAGAGGCGGCGATTTCCTTCACTGAACTAAAGAACGGAAAGATAAAAGTTAGTTTCAGGTCAAAGTCGGACAAGGTGGATGTTAATCTGATAGCCGCGTTCTTCGGCGGAGGCGGGCATACCAGGGCGTCCGGTTGCGTAGTGGATGACAACATGAAAAACACCCAGGAAAAAGTGATTAGAAGAATAACGCGTTTCATGAAAGAGGCAGGGCTGTAGAGGCAAGGAGCGCAAGTTATGGTCAGGTCCGATATTGTAAAGAAAGTCGCGGAGGCTTCGGGGCTTTCAAAGAGCGATGCCGACAGAGTTGTTGGAATAATATTGGAGAGCATGGTCTCTTACCTCGTCAAAGGAGAAAAGCTTGAACTAAGGGGTTTTGGGACTTTTTACATTAAACAGCGCGGCGCGAGAGTGGCAAGGAACCTTAAGACAAACGAAACGCTTCCTCTGCCTCCCAGGAAAGTTATTTACTTTAAATCAGGCAAGGGGCTGAAAGTTGTTAACAAGCCGGAAGGGCAGACTGACGCGAAATAAAACGCAGGCGCACGAAGGTAAGGAATGTGTTAATAGCCGAGAACCTAAATAAAATTAGAGTTGAAATTAAAAAAGTTTTGATATCCTCCGGACGCAAGCCGGAGGATATTGTTTTAGTGGCGGTTACCAAAACGCAATCAGCGGAAGCCGTTAATGCGGCGCTTGCCGCCGGAGTGTCCGCAATAGGCGAGAACAAAGTGCAGGAAGCAAAGCAGAAATTCCCTTCCCTGATACCGGGCCGTTATGCCAGGCATATGATTGGACACCTCCAGACAAACAAAACAAGGGACGCAGTCAGACTCTTTGATGTGATACAGTCTGTTGACAGTGAGCGACTCCTGGCTGAGATTGATAAAGAAGCAGGGAAAAGCAATAAAGTTATGGAGTGTATGGCAGAGGTCAATATCGGTGGGGAAGAGAACAAAAGCGGGATGAAACCGGAAGCAACCGAACAGTTTCTAGTGAGCGCAGGAAAATATGTAAATATAAGGATATCCGGGCTGATGACTATAGCTCCTTTCCTTGAGGATGCAGAGCTGGTAAGGCCGTATTTTAGAAAGATGAAAGCCCTCTTTGACTCTATCTCGAAATTATCCGTAAAAAATGTTAAAATGGAACACCTGTCTATGGGAATGAGCGGGGATTACAGAGTTGCGGTTGAAGAAGGCGCGACTATGCTGCGGATAGGGACGGCCATCTTTGGAGCAAGGGAATATATAAAGTAGAAATATATTGAAACGCAAAACTTGGAATCAGAAAAAATGGCGGTTATTACTTCAAGTTTAAAGTGAGGTCTTATGAAACTGGGCTTTATTGGTGCCGGAAATATGGCAGAAGCGATAATAAGCGGGATTATCTCGGCTAAAGCCGTGAAGCCAGCAGATATTCTTGTCAGCGATATAAACAAAAAAAGAACAACCTATCTCAAGGGTAAATTCGGAGTTAAAACAGCAGCAGGCAATAAAGATCTTATAGCAGGAGCAAGCGCTGTTATTATTGCGGTTAAGCCCAAAGACATTGATGCGGCGCTTAAAGACCTGAGAGAAAACATCACAAAGAACACGCTGGTAATATCCATTGCTGCCGCCATTTCAACTTCCTACATAGAGAGAGGTCTTGCCAATAAAAACGCCGTAATACGCGTGATGCCGAACACTCCGGCCCTGGTTCTGAGCGGGGTATCCGCGCTTTGCAAAGGAAAGTATGCAGGGGAGAGAGACCTAAGGTTTGCGAAAAAACTGCTTGGCTCGGTTGGAAAAGTTATAGAGGTTAAAGAGAAATTAATGGACATTGTTACCGCAATTAGCGGGAGCGGGCCGGCCTATGTGTTTCTTTTCCTCGAAGGTCTGGTGGAAGCCGGCATTAAATATGGATTAAGTAAAGAAGTTGCCGAAACGCTTGCCAATAATACGGTCTTTGGGGCGGCTAAAATGGTGCTGGAAACTAAGGAAACGCCAGGGGAACTCCGGAGACGCGTGACTTCGCCGGGCGGCACAACTCTGGAAGCCCTTGCTGTGTTTGAAAAACAGCAATTTAAAAAGATAATAGACTCGGCGGTAAAAGCTTGTAGGGAAAAATCGAAACTATTGACCAAATAGCTGTTTCAGGCGAAAAATAATATTTAACGGAGGACGGTATGAGCGAACTTAAAAAAAAGATAGACGACTCGGTTAAGAGCATCAGAAAAGTGACGGACATTATTCCTGAAGTGGCCATTATTCTCGGCACGGGACTTGGGGCTCTGGCAAATGAAATAAAGAACAAAACAGAGATAGATTATAAGAATATCGCTAATTTTCCGCTCTCCACGGTTGAAGCGCATGCGGGCAAGCTTATCCTGGGCGAGATGGGGGGGAAGAAAGTGGTTGCGATGCAGGGCAGGTTTCACCGTTATGAAGGTTATACCTATAAACAGGTAACTTTTCCTGTCTATGTAATGAAAGCTTTGGGTGCGAAAGTTCTGATGGTTTCCAACGCAGCAGGAGGTCTTAATAAGAATTACAAGGCGGGAGAAATAATGGCCATCACAGACCATAACAGCCTTCTGCTTGGCGATAATCCGCTTGCGGGAGAAAATGATGATTCCATTGGTCCCAGATGGCCTGACATGTACGGCACTTATGATAAGGAACTGCTCGCGCTTGCCGAGAAAATCGCGGCTGAGCAGAAAATAAAACTCAATAAGGGTGTCTACATCGGCGTAATCGGGCCTAATCTTGAAACCGAGGCAGAGTATAAATTCCTTATAGCCATGGGCGGTGACTGCGTCGGCATGTCCACGGTACCGGAAGTGATAGTCGCGAGGCATTGCGGGTTTAGGGTGCTGGGTATCTCGGTAGTCACGGATATGTGCATTCCCGGACATCTGGAGCCTGCTGATATTACAAAAATTATAGCTAACGCTGCGGAAGCGGAGCCTAAACTGACCAAAATAATGGCTGCCGTAGTCAAAGAGGTAAAGCTCTAATGCTGCCGTCAATTGCCTGGAAAAATAATAAAATAGTTATGATAGACCAGAGAAAACTCCCTTTCAGGGAAATCTATGTTGCTCACAGCAGCTACAAACAGGTTGCCGAGTCTATTAAATGCCTGCTTGTCCGCGGAGCGCCGGCTATAGGAGTTGCAGCAGCAATGGGAGTTGCGCTGGCCGCCCGCAAAGCAAGCTCAAAAAAATGGGCCGGTTTCATTAAAGAAATGAAAGAAGCACTTTCGGTGCTGCGCGCGAGCCGTCCCACCGCGGTTAATTTGTTCTGGGCGTGTGACAGGATGGAAAGGGTGCTTTTAAAGAACAGTTTCATGCCCGTAGCAGATATAAAAAAAATACTTTTGAGAGAAGCCCTGTTAATCGAGAAAGAAGATCTGGCGACGAACAGGAAAATCGCGGATAACGGGTTCAAACTCTTCAAAAAGGGCAGCGCTATTATGACCATCTGCAACACCGGCGAGCTTGCTACCGCCGGAGTAGGCACGGCATTCGGTGTGCTTGCCAACCTTCATAAGAAGGGAAAGAAGATAAAGGTGCTGGCCTGCGAGACCAGGCCTGTTTTACAGGGCGCGAGGCTCACGGCCTGGGAATTGAAACGCAATAACATACCTTTCAAACTTATAACCGATAACATGGCGGGGTTCCTGATGTCTCGCGGTTTTGTTGACGGCGTTATAGCCGGCGCGGACAGAATAACCGCGAACGGAGATACGGCTAACAAAATAGGCACCTATCAGCTCGCCATACTTGCGAACCATTTCAAGATTCCTTTCTACATTGCTGCGCCCTATTCAACGGTAGATTTGAAAATGAAGAGAGGGAGCAGGATACCGATTGAGGAGAGAAACCCTGAAGAGGTTACGCATATCTTCGGCGTGCCTACAGCGCCTGCGGGGATTAAAGTTCACAATCCGGCTTTTGATGTGACGAACAGCAGGCTTATCACGGGGATTATCACGGAGAAAGGCGTTATCAGGTCTCCCTATATTGTGAACTTAAAGAAGGCAGCAGCGCTCTAATAATTGCTGCAGTTCTCCTTCAAGAGCAAGAACTATGAAAGAACAATATTAACAACCCGCCCCTAAGTAGAAATTCTTCCAGTTTATTACCTGCCGTGTGTAGTTCTGAAATCCGATTATTCATATATGATAAATATTTTTATATAAAGACTTCTTATGTGCATAATAATCTTGACCGGTTTGACTTCTGCTTGTATAATCGGTTTCTTAAATTCGGCCTGCTGTTTGGCTAACTCGGGGGATAGATGAAAAAAGATCAGATTTCAATAAGTGATGTTGCAAATGATATGAGGTTGTCTTACAGTTTGGTGTGCAAGATTCTGAATAATGATCCGAACTTCCGGCCGTCAAAGTCGACCAGAGCGCGCGTGCTTCTCAAAGCGCAGGAAATGGGCTTTGACTATTCCCGCTTAAGGAGGATTCACAGGCGTAAGCATAAAAGAGCGCCGGTGAATATTCCGGGAGAGGTGATAATAAGGAAAAAGCTTGACAATGAGGTGTTTGACAGCGGAACGGCGGTCATAAAGGATATCAGCCCGACCGGAACGAATATCTCTGATTTTCAGCTTGAAGGAGGCTCTCTTCCTGCGGCTCACTTTGTCTGCGAATTCAAGGTTACAGAAGGGATTCTCAAGAATATAGTCTTAATTGCAAATCCGGTAAGGATAAAAAGCAAAGGCAGCTTTATGCTGGGACTTGAATTTGAGAAACTTTCGCGCGAACATGCAAGGCTTATAGCTTCAATTAAATAAAGCGGTTTAGCAACGATAAGAAGCTCAAACTCTGAGCTTCTTTTTGTTTATAAAACCAAAGTTCTTCTGCTATAATAAGGCAGGAGGCGCCAATGAAACTAAAAACAGCGGTAGTTACGGGTCATCACAGCTATGATGTCGTAAATTTTCACAAACTCTGGAATTCTTTTGAAGGGCTGGAACCTTATATTCAACATATTGAAGATTTTTGTTCTTCGCCGGATGTAGTCCGGGACGCCTATGATTGCGTTGTCTTCTATATGATGCCCGTAATAGAGATAAAAGATGAGATGCCCTGGTTCTGGGGCAAGCCCAAGTCGGCGCTGGAGAGATTGGGGGTTTCAAAACAGGGGCTGGTAATGCTCCACCATACAACCTGGGCTTATGGTAAATGGGACTTTTGGAATGAACTTCTCGGAATGCCGGGAAGGACCATAAAGAAAGAGGGCTTTCATTTTGATCAGAAAGTAGGGGTAAAGATTTCCGATAAATCCCACCCGATTACCAGGGGACTGAAAGACTGGGAGATGACAGACGAGACCTATGAACTCTCTGAACCGGGGGG
>JBAXDA010000071.1:0-6836 GCA_037141215.1 Candidatus Firestoneibacteriota bacterium
CTGCGAAAGAACACGGTTGTCTGATGATAGACCACCTCAAAAGGTGGGAAGCGCTCCGTAAGAAAGAATACAAACTTTACGGAACACTGATGCGGGACCCAAAACATCTTTCTCCTTTAGGGAATATGGTAATGGGATTGGATGTGATAAGGGCTTTCGGCGCGGGACTGCACGGCGAATTAAAAGAACAGTGCAGGGAAGGCGTAAAAGTGCAAAAAATAATTGATATTTTAGAGAAGAAGGCTTAGTTTAGCAAACTTGGTCCTGTTTTCTCCGGGAGTTACATTGAAAAAATATTTTAACTGGCAGTTTAAGCTGGGTGTCGTATTAGTTTTGCTTTCAGTTATATTTTACCTTATCCATTACCTTATATTCAGGGATTTCAGGGAGATTATTAACTGGCTAATCAATAATGTCGCGTTTCTGTTTATAAATATATTGATAGTAGTAATTATCCTTCAGCGCCTCCTTGAGCAAAGAGACAAGCAAGCAATTCTTAGGAAACTAAATATGGTCATCGGCACTTTCTTTAACGAAGTCGGCGTGGAAGCGATGCGGATGTTCTCCGCTCTGGATAACGATCTGCCTGTTTTAGGCAAGAGACTGCTTGTCTCTAGTAACTGGACGGATAAAGATTTTGCAGCAGCGAAAAAATTTGTGACTGAGCAGCAAATAGCAATTGAAAAGGAGAGAGTTGATTATGAAGGTATGAAATGTTTCTTCAAGGAAAAAAGGGATTTCCTCTTAATCCTGTTGGAAAATCCAAACCTGCTGGAGCACGAGTCTTTTACCGACCTCCTCTGGGCAGTGTTTCACCTTACCGACGAACTTGCCCACAGGAAAAGTTTTACCAACCTGCCTGAACCTGATATTAAGCATTTGGCGGGCGATATAAACAGGGCCTATAGGCTGATAATAGTGCACTGGCTTGATTATATGCAGCATCTGAAACATGATTATCCCTACCTGTTTTCCCTTGCCGTCCGCACAAACCCGTTTGATGAGAATGCAAGTATAGAAGTAAAACAATAGAAGGCAGAAGCCCTTTGAAAAGCAAGAGATTTAAGGAGAGGCATCAGCCGAACTCCTTGATTATTAGGGCGTTTTCTGGTATAAAAGAACTCCTCTGCTAAAGTTTACGGCGGAAATTACTTTGACAGGAACAGTATGAAATTGGGGATTGTAGGGCTTCCGAATGTAGGGAAGTCCACTCTTTTTAACGCGTTAACCAGGTTGAGCGCAGAAGTCGCAAATTTCCCTTTCACCACGATAGAACCTAATGTAGGGATCGTGCCTCTGGAAGATGAACGCCTGCTGGAACTCGCGAAATTGATCCCGCACGAAAAACTTACCTTTACTACGGTTGAGTTTGTGGATATTGCGGGACTTGTCAAGGACGCTTCAAAAGGCGAGGGGCTCGGGAATAAATTCCTCTCGCATCTCAGGGAGCTTGACGGCATCGCCCATGTGGTGAGATGCTTTGAAGACGAGAATGTAATCCATGTTTCCGGAAGCGTTGATCCGCTTAGAGATGTTGAGACGATAGATCTGGAACTGGCGCTTTCTGACCTTGAGTATGTTGAGAAAGCGCTTATTAAAGTCGAAAAGGCGTTGAAGGGCGGAGAGAAGAAAGCGGCCGCGGAGAAGCAGTTGCTTGACAGGCTCAAAGAGGCCTTAAGTTCCGGCAAGGCAGTAAGAAGTCTCTCCTTTGACGAGCAGGAGAAGGAACATTTAAAGAACCATTTCCTGCTCACGAGCAAGCCCGTGCTTTATGTGGCTAATGTGGGAGAGAAAGTATCTCCGAAAATTGAAGAGCTGAAGAAAAAAGCTGCCGCGGAGAAAGCCGCCGTGGTTGAAATTTATACCAGGATGGAATGCGAGCTGAATGAATTTTCCGGCGAAGAAGCGGCTGAGTTCAGGAAAGAGCTGGGCATTACGGAAACAAGTTTAAAAAAACTGGTGCAGGCGGCGCATAAACTGCTCGGTCTCATCACTTTTTTTACGGTAAAGGAGCCGGAAATACGCGCCTGGTCGGTGCCCCTGAATACCCGGGCTCCGGAGGCAGCAGGAAAGATACATACGGATATGCAGCGCGGGTTTATTGCCGCGGAAACCATAAATTGCGGGGAACTCAAAAAGATCGGTTCCTGGCAGGAAGCAAAGCACAAAGGTTCTTTGAAGCTTGAAGGAAAAGACTACATCGTCAAAGACGGCGATGTTATCCAATTCCGTTTTGCAGTCTGATGACGCTCCCTTGAAATGCGGCGCCACCGCCCGTTCGAAGGACGCATTAAAGACTGCAATACTTACCTAAGGAGGAAGGATGCAGATTTACGAGAGCACGTTTGTCATCGAAGGTAAAGTACCCGAAACGGAAATCGACAAGTATGTGGAGAAATTCACTGCTGTCATTAAAGGTTCGGGTGGCGAGGTTCTGTTGACCGATAAACTCGGGAAAAGAACGCTGGCCTATCAGGTAGGAAAGTCGAAGGACGGTTTCTATGTTTACATGGAGATCAAACTCGGCACAGACATGGTGAAAGAACTCGAAAGGAACTACAAGAACACTGAAAATGTGATCCGGTTCCTCACCGTGGCGAAAGTGGAGCACAAGCCCGCAAAGAAGAAGAGAAAACCCAAGGTAGTTGCTGCTCCGGCGGCGCATGTTTCGCGTTCAGCTCCGGCGGCTTCGGCACCTTCGGCGGCACCTTCGGTGCCTGCGGCGCCTGCGGCGCCTGCGGCTCCGGCTGTTCAGCCCAAGGAAGAACCAAAAGCTTAAAAATCAGTTTTAGGGGGGGATTATGCCCAGCTTAAATAAAGTATTCTTGATAGGCAACCTTACAAAAGAACCGGAATTGAAATATATTCCGAGCGGTTCTGCCGTAGGGACTCTAAGGCTCGCGGTGAACAGGAAATACAAAGCTCAGGACGGAACGATGAAAGAGGATGTCCTCTATACCACCGTTACGGTCTGGGGTAAAATGGCCGAGAACTGCAATGAGTTCCTGGCAAAAGGCAGCCCGGTGTTTGTGGAAGGTCGTATGCAGTCCAGGTCCTACGAAGGGCAGGACGGGATTAAGAAGTATGTGACCGATGTCGTGGCGGAAAGGGTACAGTTCCTCGGAGGCGGAAAGAAGAAATCCGCCGAAAGCGGGGACGAAATACCCGATGAACCGTTAGCGCCGTCAGCAGCAAGCGATGAGGATAAACCTCCTTTTTAACAAGAAATTGTGGACGGTGGGCTGTAGACGGTATAATACCGTTACAGTCTAAGTTTTGAAGTAAAAGAAAATTAAACTAAATCGGCGAAGCAGATTATCTTTGTAATCACTTGCCGAAAGCAAAAGGAGACTAACAATATGGCATTCAATAGCGGTGAATCAAGAGGTCCTTCATCCGGAGGCCCGTCTTCGGGCGGCTCCAGGGAAAGACGCCCGATGAGGCGTGAAGGCGGAGGAAAATTTTTTAAAGGCAAGAAGAAGCATTGCAGATTTTGTGCGGACGGCACTTCCGTTGATTACAAGAATGTAGCGCTGCTCCGTACCTTTACCACCGAAAGGGCAAAGATCATGCCGAGGCGTTCCACGGGGAACTGCGCCAGGCACCAGAGACAGCTTACCACAGCGGTAAGAAGGGCGAGGGTCCTTGCGTTGATCCCGTTCTCGAACGACTAAAAAAATCTGTGCAATCGCTTCACTCTAATCAGAGTAATCAAGCGAAGCTAAAAGAGAGGCTAAAATGAAAGTAATACTCAGGGAAGACATTAAGAACATAGGCAAGTGCGGAGATGTAAAGAATGTGGCGGACGGCTATGCGAGGAATTTTCTGCTGAAGAAAAACCTTGTACTTGAAGCCACTCCGGCAAACCTGGAAAAAATCGAAGCGGAGAAAAAGAAATACGCCGCAAAGATGGCAAAGGTCAAAGTCGAGTTTGAAGCGCTTGCGGTAAAGATAAGCGCGCTCGAAGTTTCCTTTACCAGAAAGGTAGGAGAAGAAGGCAAAATGTTCGGCTCAGTCACTTCCGAAGAAATTGCCGAAGCCGTAAAGGCGAAAGGCTTTGAAGTTGACAAGAGGAAAGTTGAGCTTGTCGAACCCATTAAGACTCTTGGCTCGCATGAAGTAACAATTAAACTCCATCACGAAGTTTCCGCCAAGGTAAAGGTAATAGTGGAGAAGCAGGTAGAGTAGGGAACCTTTAACGCTTGTAAAGATTTTGATGTTATAACGGAAAAGCTATGAACGAGAGAATTCCGCCGCAGAACATAGAAGCCGAAAAATCGGTCCTTGGGTCAATGCTCATTGAGCAGGAAGCCGTTGAGAAGGTCATAGAACTGCTCAAGGAGAGCCATTTCTACAGGGATGCTCACAGGAAACTATTCAATATCATAGTTACCCTGTATGATACGAGCCAGCCGGTTGACATTATTACGGTGTCGGAAGAACTAAAAAAGAAAAGCCAGCTTGAGGCGGTGGGCGGTATGGAGTACATTACCGAGCTCATCAATGCCGTTCCCACCGCCGCAAATGTGGGTTATTACGCCCACATCGTAAGAGAGAAAGGCGCCCTTCGAGATCTCATCAATGTCGCCACAAACATTGTCGGCGAAGCCTACCAGGAAGAATCCAAAGTTGACGAACTGCTTGACAAAGCAGAGCATTCTATCTTTGAGGTCTCAGAGAAAAGAGTAAAACAGGGTTTTATCAAACTCAAGGAACTTGTTCACAACAGCATGGAAAAGATTGAAGAATTAACCCAAAGGCAGACGCTTGTAACGGGTGTTGCCACGGGATTTGACAGGCTGGATGAAATGACCACGGGTTTTCACGGCGGCGAGCTTATTATTGTGGCGGCGCGCCCCGGTATGGGGAAAACTTCACTGATGCTTTCTATCGCGCAGCACGCCGCTATAGTAAACAAACTCCCCGTGGCGATTTTCTCGCTTGAAATGTCCTCAGAGCAGATCTCCATGAGGCTGCTTTGCTCGGAAGCCAGGGTAAATCTGCACCGTCTGAGGTCAGGAAGGCTTTACAAGGAAGACTGGCCGAAGCTTATTATGGCGGCCAGCTCTCTTTCCGAAGCTTCGATTTACATTGACGACTCCTCCACCATTAACGCGCTGGAGATAAAGGCCAAGACCAGAAGGCTCAAAGCAGACAATAAGATAGGGCTTGTTATCGTGGATTATCTTCAGATGATGGAAGGCGTCAAGCAATCCGAGAACCGCGTGCAGGAAATTTCCCAGATCTCCAGGAGTTTAAAATCCCTGGCAAAAGAAATGAATGTGCCTGTAGTGGTCGCTTCCCAGCTCTCGCGTATGACAGAGAGGCAGGACCGTTCGGAAAAAAGGCCTCAGCTTTCACATCTCCGCGAATCCGGCGCGATTGAGCAGGACGCCGATGTGGTGCTGATGCTTTACCGCGAATCCTATTACAACAGGGAAGTAGAGAATAAAGCCGAGACCGAGATTATTATAGGAAAACAAAGAAACGGGCCGACAGGCATCGTAAAAGTCGCCTTCCTTGAAGAATACGCTAAATTTGATAATATTATTCTCAATCCTTCTTCCATTCCGCAGCAGCTTCCGCCTGAGGCGATCCCAACTGAACAGAACGAAGTGTAATAAAGGCGATTGAAAACAGCTGTAATTTTATTAAGGTGCTGTTAACAGTTAAATTCTGTAGACTGAGGAGTCCTTATGAAGAAAATCTGTGTTTTGCCGGCGCTCATAACGGTATGTTGCGTGGTTTTTTGCGCGGCTTCTCTTGAGGCAAAAAGCAGACACAGGTATAAAGAAATAGAGATTGAGATAGGCACCGGGGTTTACAGGACACAGACCATACAGGAAGCGGGAAAACCTCCTGTCACGGTAAAAAAAGAAATCATGAAGAAGGTTAAAAAAATTGTTGACGAGCACGGTAAGGAAGTTGTGCCTGAGCCGGATGACGAGATTTATACGGATACCCCCGCGATAGACAACCCCGCGCTTCAGGTCAAGTCAGGCTTCAATCCTTTCGAGAGAATCTTTGATAATTTAGGCGCGGGAGTTTCGGGCCGGTATTATTATCTGCTCTCGGAACATTATACGATATTTTCCTCAACTCTGGTAAGTTCAAAGTGGGACAAGAGCCTATCTTTTGAAGGGTACGGCTGGGATCTCTATTTTTCCGGCGGAGAGTTCACTCAATTCCATCCCGGAATAAAAATCTCTTTCGCGTATTTCAGCATGGATAAGACCGTAAACTCCTTCACCGAAGGCGCTTCTTACGCCAGGGAGACAGCCGCTTCAACTATAGTAATGATAAGAGCCGACTACTATTACCACTTCACGAATATGTTCTTTGTTTACGGCGGCGCCGGTTTGTGCTACCAGAGCCTTAAGACTGCGCTGGATACCAATATTGCAGCCTATTACTACAGCGGTTTGGAGGGAAATGTTTGGCTGGGAACAGTTGAAATCGGGACCGGATTTAAACTACCAATAACTTCCGGATTTAACATAAACCTGGGCGGTGAATTGATCATTTTCCTGAGGGACAGGGCTCTATCCGCACCCGCTCTGACTTACGGTTTCATTCCTAACGCCGGCGTTTCTATAGTGTGGTAAAGCGGAACATTATTTGCCGTAAAAATGTCATTAGTTGTGAGAGTATAAACCGGAAATCCTTACAAAATAAGAGTTTCCGGTTTTGATTAATTATACTACAGGAGGTTTCAGGTATGGAAAAGGATATAAGAGAGATAAATGAACTGGTAAAGAAAGAAAGCGCTTTTGTAAACGAACTTTCCGCGGAAATAGGCAAGGTCATTGTCGGACAGCAGTATCTCATAAGCCGGA
>JBAXDA010000072.1:0-6784 GCA_037141215.1 Candidatus Firestoneibacteriota bacterium
ACCACTCCATTCTCGTACAACTGAACAAGAGCCTTGTTCCTGAAATCTTTTGCTTTGGGATTATCTTTCCAGGTTGCATAGGCGATTCTCAAATAGGTAAGGATCTTGGAGAGCGTGGAATTGTGAAAGAAGTTCTCATCATCAGTGTAGCCCTCAAATACAGCGTTCATCCAATCAACAATCTTTTTCCGTTTTTCGGCTGGAATCTCCTCATAGAAATAGTCGTAAACCAAAGCCGCGTCCGTAAGGTCTGTCCAGGTATCCTGATGTTTATTGGAAGCGCCCGCATCAACTTTCTTCATAATTTGAGCTATAACGCTCTCAATCTTATCTTTCTTCAGTCCTTCTACTGCCTGCGTGATACAGAGGAACATCAGTTCTTTTTCTTTCCTGATCTCCCCGTAGGCCTCGGGGTTTTCTTTTGCCAGCGCTCTTAAGCGCTCCTTGGAACCGAAAAGAACCGGGTGAGTCCCGAGAATCGCAGACCATCCTCCGGTTTTTACGATAGGGTTAGCGGCCGGAATCTCCTGAGAAAAAGCCTGAAAGATGCAGGCCATACTCAAGAGACAGATCAGCGCAAATATTCTTCTTCCATTTTTCATAAAAACACTTCCTTAAGCGGGCAGTCAAGGCAAGAGCTCTTAATGAAACACTCAGCACTACAGCAGTAGTATAACACGGCGAAACTGAGGTTTCAAATGAAGCATTATGGGCAATTAGGGAAGGATAACAGCGCCTACCGGTACTTATTTACAAAATCTTTTTCCAGCCATTCCTTTATTTCATCGCGGGTTTTGCGGAAAACGGCCAGTTTGGCTGCGTCATTTCCGGTTTCTGCGGAAGGGTCTTTGAAGGAATGATGAATAACCGTCTTAACTCCGGGGAAGTACGGGCATTCTTCTTTTGCATTATCACAGACAGTAATGACTATATCCAAGGGTTTGCCGACAAAATCTTTTACATGCTTTGAGGTATGCGCAGAAATATCAATCCCTATTTCGGCAAGAGCTTTTACCGCGAAAGGGTTTACGCGGGACGGCTTTGTTCCCGCGCTAAAAGCAGTGAATTTAGTTCCGTGAAAGACGTTTAACAGGCCCTCGGCCAGCTGCGATCTGGCGGAATTATGCGTGCAAAGAATTAACACTGTTTTCTTGCTCATGTTATCTCCCACAAAACCACGAAGTATGAAAGCCTTCCCAAAATACATTTGCATCAATACGGTTGATGCACTCCGGAATTGGCTCCTATCTGCCAAAAATTAGATAAAACCCGCCCAGGATCACAAGAATACCGCAGACTCTTTTTAGGTATGAGGCGCCCTTGGATTTTTCGTTCCAATTCAGGAAACGCTGAACTATTTTGCTGAAGGTGCCTGCAAAAACAATAACACTGCAATGCCCGATACCGTAAGCCAAAAGAAGGACAACTCCGAAGATTGGAGCAGTAGCGGTCACTTTAAGAACAACTCCCAGGACCGGCGCCATAAAAGCAAAGGTGCAGGGACCAAGAGCCACTCCGAAGACCAACCCCAGAATAAATGCAGATAAGAGCCCTTTTTTCTTCAGACCAACCTTTCCTGGGCCGGAGAATGGCATCGGTATGACATCCAGCAGGATAAATCCCATAAGAAAGAATATTGCCGCAATGATATAGTTTCCGATGCTGCCGATATCACCAAGCATTCTGCCCGCTGCGGCAGTGACTGCTCCGATAATGCCTATTGTTATCAAAATGCCCGTGGAAAATAGCAGAGAAAGCATAAAAGCTCTTTTTGTCGAAAGGGTTCCGCTCTGTCCGCTGATAAAACCCACAATAAGCGGAATGCTTGAAAGATGACAGGGGCTTAAGACAATGCTAAAAACTCCCCAGGCAAACGAAGCTCCGACGGCCACCGCCGGAGAAAGCGTTAAAGCCTTGCTTAATGAGTCAAAAATTTCCAGAATCATTTCTGCGCGCCGCCCTGCTTTAGAATTTTATCCACCTCTTCTTTTGGAAAGAAACCTTCGTGGCGGAAATACTCCTTTCCGTTTTCATCCAGAAAAACCTGGGTGGGAATAAGGCTTATCTTGTATTTTTCCGCGAACGGCTTGCCTTCCTCTGTCCAGACATCATAAAATATTATTTTTATTTTTGATCCATATTCTTTCTCCACCTCATCCATTACTTTTTGCATCATTTTGCAGGGAATACAGCTCTTTGACCCAAGCTCTACAAAAGTTACTTTGGGCTTCACGGTATTCTCCGCAGCAGCGGCAGGAGCCTCGGGAGCTTTTTTGCTCATCGCAATAACAGCCGGCGCTAAAATAACTGTCAGCAGCAGAAATAGTATTTGTTTTTTCATTAGTTTTCCTCTGGCTATGCCATTTCTTAAAGAACACTATAAACAGATTTAGTTAAAGCTCTTTTTAATACTCTCCGCTGTTTTATTCACCAGTTCTTCCGTTGCCGGAGATTTTCCCTTCTCTATCCCCATTTCCGTAAGGGTTATTATGGTAGCAGTGATACCCGCCGCTTCAACGGCTTTTTTCCCGCAATTCACAGAACAGCCGTCGATTATTATCGTTTGCGAGTTTTTAGCCGTCTGCAGGAAATTGTCCAGTTTTGCGCCTATGCCGATAAGGCAGGACATCTTGCCAAAGCCGTCCTTTCTGAGCTTTCTTGCAACTTTGTCGGAAAGTTCTCCGACATCCGCAGCCCCCGAACAGGCAAATACCACTTTTTCTTTTGTACCGCATCCGCATTCCGACATATTTCCTCCTACGGGCTAGGCCCGAGTGCTTCTCCGCCACATCAGCGGCGAGATCTCGCCGAAGCTTTGGCAACGGCAGACACAGGTTAAATTAAAGGTCTTAAACAGATTTTGTTGTGAGCCAATTGGCGAGCTCGGCCTTGGTTGGGATCCTTCCCGAACTCTTTACAACACCATCTATCACCAGCGCGGGGGTCATCATTACCTTGAATTTTACTATTTCTTTGATATCTTTTACTTTCACTATCTCCGCCTGTATGCCCAGTTCGGCAACTGTTCCTGATACTATTTTTGTCAGGCTCTCGCATTTTGGGCATCCGGTGCCGAGTATTTCCAGTTTCATCTTGCCTCCGGTTGAAATTAATTATACAGATTCAAGAAAAGCGCTTGCACGGATTATAGTTAGTTCTTTTCTATTTTGATTGAGATATCTTTCGGTAAGGCCAGCATAGCCGCTACCTGCATTGACTTAAATATCGCCGGAGGAACAGCACAACCCGCGCAGCAGCCTTTGAGCTCGGACCTTATCACCTTGTAAAGTTCGCCGTCAAAACCTGTGCTTATTTCGGAATACGCATCAACTTTAGGAAGTTTTTCTCCGAGTTTCTTAATCTTTTCACAGTCGGTTACCATTGAAAAACTAACATTCTGCTCATCAGCAGAACTAGCGCTAACTTCTGTAACGAACCCGCATATACCAGCTTCAACTTTTGCTTTAACCATATTGCCTCCCGAAGTTACCCTAGGATAAAATTAAACATATAGCCTGTTATTATAATGCCTATGCCAACCACTCCGGCAAAAATAGCGATTAGCTTTGGTTTCATCACATTGCGGAGGATTATAAACTCTGGCAGCGAGAGAGCGGTAACGGCCATCATAAATGCAAGGGCAGTGCCGACCTGAACGCCTTTCTCTACGAGCGCGTGAACCAAAGGTAGGGCGCCTCCACAGTTTGAATATAGAGGAATGCCGACAAGAACGGCTAGAGGAACCGCAAAAGGATTCCCTTTTCCGGCGATCTTTCCTATTACATCCTGCGGCACATATCCATGAATCCAGGCTCCTATACCGACAGCAACAAGCACATAGGGCCAAATCTTTCCGAGTATTTCCTTCGTATAGTCATAAGCGTAAGAAAGGCGAGCCTTAAAAGGTATTTTTCCGTTCGGCGCAGGCGCAACACAGGAGCCCTTTGAAGTCTCTTTTACAATATCTTCAAGTAAATATTCTAATTTCATTTTACCGATTACGATGCCCGCTACCACTGCTATTACCAATCCGCTCCAGATGTAAAGCATTGAGATCTTCCAGCCGAACATAGACCAGAGCAGAACCACGGCTATCTCGTTTATCATCGGAGAGGAGACCAGAAACGAGAAGGTTATCCCTAAGGGGATGCCTGCTTCAACAAACCCCAGAAACAGAGGAACGGCGCTGCAGGAACAAAAAGGAGTTACAATGCCAAGAAATGCCGCAAGCACATTTCCCGTGTATTTACCGGTCTTGGCCAGAACCTCCCTGGTCTTCTCCGCCGGGAAAAATGACCGTACCACTGCCACAACAAAAATAACGACGCTGATCAGAAAGAATATTTTTACCGTGTCATAAAAAAAGAACGACAAGGCGCTCGTCAGAGAAGTACCCTCGCCCAAGTTCATTGTGCAGCAAAAGAATTTTCTGATGATTTCTTCAAACATATTTTCCTCTGGAAAATTGATTACGCTGATTACTAGAATTGATTACACTGATTATTTTTCTTGCCTCTTTCTATACACTCTTTACTTCCCGGTAATATTTACGTTTAAAATAGTATGCTACATTTACAAGCCCGATCATGACCGGGACTTCGACAAGAGGCCCGATAACTGCGGCAAATGCCGCGCCGGATCCGATACCAAAAACTGCTACTGCAACAGCAATTGCGAGTTCAAAGTTATTTGAAGCCGCGGTAAAGGCAATTGTAGTAGTCTTTGAATAATCCGCCCCGATCTTTCGTCCCATCCAGAAACTCACAAGGAACATTACTAAGAAATATATAAGAAGCGGGATAGCGATTCTTACAACATCCATAGGGATTGTAACAATAAGCTTTCCTTTGAGAGAGAACATTACGATGATGGTAAAAAGAAGGGCAATAAGGGTTATAGGGCTGATTTTGGGAATGAATTTATTCTGATACCAGTCCTTCCCTTTAATTTTTATCATCGTGAATCGCGTGCAAATACCCGCTATGAAGGGAATTCCTAAATATATGAAGACGCTCTTTGCTATCTGTCCTATGGTTATCTGCACCTCGCTTCCCTTTAGGCCAAACATCGGAGGAAGCACCGTTATAAAAACCCAGGCATAGACGCTGAAGAACAAGACCTGAAAAACTGAGTTGAACGCCACAAGTCCGGCGGCATACTCGCTGTCGCCCTTCGCAAGCTCATTCCAGACTATTACCATAGCGATACAACGCGCCAGCCCTATCATTATCAATCCTGCCATATAATCAGGATATCCCCGAAGGAATAGAATCGCGAGCGTAAACATAAATATCGGACCGAGGACCCAGTTCTGAAGGAGCGAGAGTCCGAGAACTTTCCAATCTTTAAATACATCGCCTATCTCTTCATATTTTACTTTGGCAAGGGGAGGGTACATCATAAGAATGAGACCGATGGCAATAGGAATATTTGTCGTGCCTGAAGAAAAACTATTTATGAAACTCTCTGTACCCTGAATACAATATCCAAGAAGCACGCCGAGTCCCATGGCGGAAAAAATCCAAAGAGTAAGATAGCGATCAAGGAATGATAACTTTTTTGAAACCTCCATTAAAAACCTCCAACTCATTTTTACTTTACAAACTTTCTGAACGTTTTGAACCTTATGAACAAATTACTTTTTGCAGCCTTTTAATATCTTTATCCGCGAATCTATCTGCTGTTTTATCGCCTTCTCACAGCAGGATAAAAATGAATTCGCGCAGGAGATTTTTAAATTGTAGAACACTTTCAGTCCTTCTTTTCTACAGGCAACAATTTCCGCCCTCAACAGGGAGGCCAGGTGGCGAGACACATTTGACCTCTCGGCTTTGACCGCAGGAAATATTTCACAGACGCATTTTTCTCCGCTTGCAAGCAGTTCAATTATTTTCAAGCGGATAGGATGCGCAAGCGCCTTGAGTATCTCCGCCTGTTTTTCGTAAAGTTCATTGCTTTTTTTTACCACAGCCTGCTCCTTTGATCTTGCGTCTCCGGATGAAGAAAAAGCCCGGTAAATACCGCTATGTGACTATATGCTCACATAGTAACATATAAGAAGATCGCTGTCAATCCTGTTGGTCGGGAATAATAGAATTGAGGAATTGGCTATGATGAATGACCCGACAAGTGCCACCCGCGGCTCCGCCGGAATGTTTATTTTACCTTTTGCGCAATGCTCTTCAACAAATCGTCAATGGTAAAGTCGCAATTTCAGAGGGGAAACTGGATGGATGTATTTTTGCAAAACAACATCATTTTCCTGCTCACATTCACATATATTGCACTATTTAGACGCTTAAGGGTACAGGTAGCCCGGAAGCGTCTGTGCGTCTATAACACAAAATACAAGCGTTTTAGGGCCTATTCAAAAAGTGGATTGTGTTGATAACTATTTATTTTACCACTACAATATGATGTTTCACGAGAAACGCAAAACGAAGTTATCAACAGGAGGCCAATTAGGCGAGAAATAAACGCTAAAATGCAAAAATAGTCATCGTCTACCCATTAATACATGTAATATTAAGCATAGGTGGAGTGCAATAAACGTTGCAAACAAGATATTACTACTTTTGTGGAGGTTTTCCGATATTTTTTATCAAATCGTAAATTCTATTTAATTCATCGAGGTTAGCATAATGTATTTCTACTCTGCCTTTTAGCCGTCCCCGCACTTTAACTTTTGCACCTAGGGCGTACTGCATCTGCTTCTCGGCTTCAGCGATATGCACATCTATGTCAACATTAGGCTTGTTTGGCCCTTTTTGTATCTTTTTTAAAC
>JBAXDA010000073.1:0-6746 GCA_037141215.1 Candidatus Firestoneibacteriota bacterium
TGAACTAACTGTTTGAATATGAAAATACATATTTTGAAAAAGCTATTTATTTGTAATGATGATAACAGGAAATGCCGCAGCTATCCCGCAGTCAATATTTGATCCGGTCAGAACTATGACCGCAACCATTGCCGCCGAAATGGGAGAAACAGTAAAAGGCTCTCTTCATTATCGTTCGCTCTTTGGGCTGGGGCTTGTGCTCTTTGTCATAACTTTTGCTATCAATTTTACCGCCGATGTATTTTTAAGGAAGGTTAAGAGATGAGCCGGCTTAATCCTAAAACAACCCAAAGACTCGCTTTTAGTGCGCTCCTGCTGGTTACATTGCTGATTATCCTCCCGGTGATTGTTATTGTTGCCGTGATTATTAAAGAAGGGGCTTCGGCAATAACCTGGGAATTCCTTTTTGGGATGCCAAAAGATGGGATGAGGGGAGGCGGGATATTGCCTGCAATAGTAGGCACACTTTCAATTGTTTTGACAGCTATCTGCATAACACTTCCAATCGGTATGCTCGCGGCAATTTATTTGAACGAATACGCCAGGGACAATTTTCTAACCCGTATAATAAAACTTTCAATCGTAAATCTTGCTGGTGTGCCGTCTGTTGTTTACGGACTTTTCGGACTTGGTCTTTTCGTTATGTTCCTGAAATTAGGGGTATCTATAATAGCAGGAGCACTTACCCTGTCAATAATGGAGCTGCCTGTTATTATAACAACTTCCAGGCAGGCCTTGAACAGCGTTCCGTATTCTTTCAGGGAGGCAAGCATGTCTCTGGGCGTCTCAAGGTGGCAGACCATCAGGCATGTTGTACTGCCTAATGCCCTTCCGGGTATCATGACCGGAGCAATACTGAGTATTGCCAGAATTTCCGGTGAAACCGCCCCTATCTTGTTCACTGCGGCGGCTTTTTATGTGCCTACTCTGCCGCACTCTGTGTTCGATCAGGTAATGGCTCTTCCCTACCACCTCTATATAATTTCAACACAGATACCAAACATGCCGAAAAATCTGACTTATGGCACAGCTTTGGTTCTCTTGATTATAGTTCTCAGTATGAGCTTAACTGCAATAGTGGCGCGGTATTCTCTGAGAAAGAGGAAAAAATGGTAGTAAAAATATCCGCAAATAACCTAAAGTGCTGGTATGGTACAACATTAAGCGTGAAAAACCTTAGTATGGATATTTACGCAAACGAGATCCTCGGAATAATTGGTCCTGCCAACAGCGGAAAAACAACTTTTCTGAGGACCGTAAACAGGCTGAATGATCTAAACGAGAACTTTAGGCACGAAGGCACTATTAAAATCGACGGGTTGGATATTTACAGCCTGGACACCGAGAGTCTAAGGAAGAGATGCGGCATGGTCTTCGCTCTGCCGCTTTCGCTCCCGATGTCGGTTTATGACAATGTTGCCTACGGCCCAAAAAGGCACGGAATAAAAGATAAAAAGATACTTGACGCGACAGTCGAAAGATCCCTTAGAGCTGCCTCTCTCTGGGAGGAAATGAAAGACCGCCTGCAGGACTCAGCTTTGAAACTCTCGGGAGGGCAGCAGCAGCGGCTCTGCATAGCCAGAACCCTGGCGGTAGAACCGGAAATTATTCTTTTTGACGAACCCTGTTCCGGGCTAGACCCTGTTTCTACCGCAAAAGTGGAAGAGGCTATGCTTGAGCTTAAAAAGAAATATACAATAATACTTGTTACTAATAATGTCAAGCAGGCGTCAAGAGTGAGCGATAGAACCGCGTATTTTTTGATGGGTGAACTTATTGAACTGGACATTACAGAAAATATTTTTATTTCTCCAAAAGATAAACGCACCGAAGATTATGTAACCGGTCGTTTCGGATGAAAACAATATGAAAGAAAAATCTATAATACAAACAGAGAGTTTGAACCTTTATTACGGAGATTTCCACGCGCTGAAATCCGTAAACCTTGAAATCTCACCGAACAGAATAACTGCCGTCATAGGACCTTCGGGTTGCGGCAAATCCACGCTTCTGCGAGTTTTCAACCGCATTAATGACACAATTGAAGGGGTGAGAGTGAAAGGCCGGGTTTATTTTGAAAATGAAAATATCTTCAACGCGAATTACGATGTAGATATGCTTAGACGAAAGATTGGCATGGTTTTCCAGCGCCCTAATCCATTTCCGCTTTCCGTATATGAGAATGTAGCTTTTGGTCTTCGTATTCACGCTTTTTTGAAGGGCAGGGAACTGGATAATATTGTTGAAGAGAGCCTAAGGTCTGTTATGCTGTGGGAAGAACTAAAAGATAAGCTTGTCCTGAATGCGCTTGAATTATCCCTGGAACAAAAACAGAGACTTTGCATAGCAAGGCTGGTTGCGGTGAAACCTGATGTCATTTTGTTGGACGAACCCTGTTCTACGCTTGACCCCATGGCCACCATGAGAATAGAAGAATTGATGGTTGAATTAAAGAAAAAATACACTATAATAATAGTCACGCACAATATGCAGCAGGCCGCAAGAGTTTCGGATGATACGGGCTTTATGCTG
The DNA here is from genome assembly GCA_037141215.1 of Candidatus Firestoneibacteriota bacterium. GTDB lineage: Bacteria > Oederibacteriota > D2-FULL-39-29 > D2-FULL-39-29 > CAIOVX01 > JBAXDA01. The sequence continues at coordinate 2,533 of JBAXDA010000073.1, forward strand.
CTCGGAGAATTGGTCGAGTTTGGTCTGACTTCAAAAATATTTACGGCGCCGGATCAAAAACAGACTGAAGATTATATTACAGGAAGATTTGGCTGATATATTGACTGTGTAAAAAGTTATGTTAATCAGAGAAATATTTTCCGGAGGGAAAAATGACCAAGCATTTTGAGGAAGAATTAAAAGAATTAAAAGATAAATTACTTTATATGGGCAGTATCGTCGAATCTATGATTCAGTACGCGATAAAGACTCTTGTTGAGAGGAAAGACGAATACTCTAAAGAAGTAATAAATCACGAGAACGAGGTCAACAAACTTCAGGTTGTTATTGACGAGATGTGCCTGAAACTTATCGCGCTGCAGCAGCCGACAGCCAGTGACCTGAGATTTATTACCTCTGCTATGAAGATAAACTCTGACCTTGAGCGCATAGGAGACCAGGCAGTTAATATCATGGAAAACTCGCTGGATCTTATGAAGCAACCGCCCTTAAAACCTCTGATTGACCTTCCGAAGATGGCGGACATAGTAAAGGGGATGGTAAAGGACAGCCTGGATGCGTTTGTTAAGAGGGATGCGGAACTCGCGCAAAAAGTGCTTGAGACAGATGACCAGGTTGATGATTACAAGGACCAGATATTCAGGGAACTGCTCACCTATATGGTGCAGGATTCCAAGAACATCTCAAGAGCACTGGACTTGATACTTGTTTCCAGGAACCTTGAGAGAATGGGAGATCACGCCACCAATATAGCAGAAGATGTAATATTTATGGTTTTGGGAAAGGATATTAGACACCACCTGCAGGATAATCAATAGTTTACTACAGCATAAAGTGCTGCAAACAAAAAAAGGGCCGGAGAAATTCCCCGGCCTTTTTGCTTTTAGATTCAGAAGAGAGATGTGTTACTGTGCGGTAAACTCATAGACTCCAAAATCATCCGAGGTGGCGTAGAGACGATTTTTACCGTCATACCTGCCCTGGAATATCTTCAAATCGTTAATCTTTCCTGTTGCGATGCCCACTTGAATCTTCCCCCAGAGAAGAGTGGTCTTATTGTAAATATATTCCCAAACTGTATTGTCGTTGCCGCCAACAAATACATTTTTACTTCCGTCATTAGTGGCGTCTCCAACCATAACAGCATTGTTGTAGGTTGCAATATTTCCCAACAAGTCAACCGGAGCCTGCCAGACTCCCGCGGAATAAGTGTACTCATAAACATGCCCGTCTTCAGAGGCAACATATATTCTGTTTTTCCCGTCGTTCCTTCCGTCGCCTACAGAAATATCGCGCAATAAATTACCTGTGCCGCAGACCGGAAGCGGTGGTGTTGTTTCTACCCAGGCTAAAGTACCTGTATTCCACTCAAATTCGTATGCTCTCCCGTCATAGCCGGCCGCGTAGATCCGTTTCTTCCCGTCATTTCTTGCGTCAGCAAAGTCAATAGCGCGGGAGATTCCGTGTCCTCCGGTGCAGACTGTAGCTGACACTGCCGGTACTGTCCCGGTAAACTCAAATTCGACTATTTTTTGAGTATCAGATGCAAGGTAGACTCTTTCTTTAGTGTCAGTGCCGACCCGCGCTGCCCAGACTCCAACATCTTCGTGAGGTCCTGTTATAGTAGGGTCAACTCTGTCACTGGTCCACTTAACTGGAGCGGAAGGTGTATACAAGACATATTCACAAGAGCTAGAGGCAATACCGCCTGCGTCGCAGGCCAGATATAGATTAGGAGCTGAAAGTCTGGCATTCCCGATAGCAACCGAATTAATAATTGAGGTCCAGGCCGTAGTACCATTGCCGTGTACTGTTAGAGGTGTCGCGCTGGTTGTCACCCAGGTGCTTGAAGAACTGCTGTAAGTAATTTCTATAGCCCCGCTTAAAGTTGTCCCGCAATACATACGGTTAGTGCCGTCATTTCTGGCGTTCCCGAACGCAAGTTTTGATGTGGCGCTGGGAGCTGATAATACTGTCTGTTTAACCCAGGTATATTTGGGCGTTGTAGCGGAAGCTTCAGCGGAATATGCTGAGTTGCCTATGATATTGTAAGCCATCACTTTGTAAGTGTAGGAAGTGTTCTGGAACAGGCCTGTATTCGTATAACTTTTAATATTCCGTCCTACTGTGGCGATTGAAGAATATGTGCCGGAATCTTTTCGTTCTATATAAAAGCCTGTTTCATTGTCGGAATTATCCGACCAATTTAAGCTGATGGAGTTTGACGAAGTTGCCACAGCAGAAAGGGCGGAAGGCACGGCAGGAGTCCAGGTTGTTGAGCTGTCTTCATTTGAAGCTTTAGAGAGACCGCCGGAAGTAATTGCTCTTAGGCGGTAGGTATAGGTTGTCTGCTGAGCCAGTCCTGTATTGGAATAGGCGGTAGCGCCGGTGGCTGTGGTAGTAATTACGGTATAAGTTCCCGCGGCTGTTCTTCTTTCTATTTGAAAGCCTGTTTCGTCGGTTGAATTATCTGCCCAGTTTAGATTCACCTGGGAAAGAGAGATAAGCGTTGCTACGAGCGTAGACGGCGGAGTTGTATTAGTCGGAATCAGTCCTTTTGTCTGCCCGTCTTTTATTACATTGTTTACGGCGCCGGGAGAACCAAACCCCACAAAAAACGAGTAGGACCTGCCCTCAAAAACCGTAAGAACCAGTAATATAACTGCCGAAAAAATCAGTATAGTGACAATAGTCTTTTTCATTTAAGGCCTCTCAGGTTAGAAATAATAAGTAACACCAAGATTAATAATAATGCCAAAATCGCTTATACTGCCCAAGTCGCTGCTGATACTGATAAAATAAAGCCCCGCATCCAGGCCTAATCCCAGGTCCTTAGAAACAAAAACCTCGCCGCCCCCAAAAACGCCTGCTTCGAACCCGCCGGTTAAAAGAGTTGAGAAAGGAAGTCCGAATTCCAGGCCTACATAAGGCTGTACCGGTATGTTTCCGGCTATTTTCGGCAGTATCATGTAGCCTCGAGCTGCGGCAAGCGCGGTGTCTCCGCTCAACTGTCCTCTAAGTTCAAGCATGATGTCATTGCCAATTTCCTTCCTTATCTGAATACCCATCCAGTTGAACCCTATTCCTGTTTTATCCTTAAGCATATTAGTCAGCGCGGCATCTTCTTTCTCGCTCAAGATCAGATTGGCGGAGGGAGCAGGGATGTTTTCTTTTGAAGCTTTAGGCGCCGCAGGTTTCTGAGTCGTTTTAGTTGTATCAACAGGAAGAGCGGTCTCTGCTTTCTTCACACTGGAAGGCGCTGATTTCTCCTGCTCGCTCAAGCGGGAGAGCAATATTTTGCTAATATTGCCGAATTGTGATTCGCGTTCGCAGGGCAAAGTATCGGTAAAGGTTAGTCTCCCCGCGGAAATATCTGTCACTTTAACTGTTACAAGGTAATTTCTATTCTTGCGCGCCAAACTACCCGTTATCAATTGTGAAACATTTAATGCTTTTCCTGTTTCCATGGCGCATTCCAAGGATGAACATAAGGGCTTAATAGAGGTGTTCTCTTTGAAGAATTTCTCCGTCTGAACCTTGGACATAACGCTGTACTTGTCTAAAGTTAGGAGTTCATTCCTGAAGGCATCGGAAGCCAGCTCAGCAGTAGTAGGCGCTACATTCATGGATTCAAAACCTAAAACGGCAATCTTGAGCTTGTCTTGCGGAAATGTGCTTGAGGACACGAGCAAAATGAAAGAGAAGAAGGCAATCATTACTTTGATCCTAATCATAGTGGCGCTCCGCGATAATAATATTTATGTCAGATGAACTTAAGAGAGAATACTGAAGAAAACATACAAAACTCTATTTTTTAATGGTATTCAGCTAAAAAGGAACTTCTAACAATTGCAATATTAGCGTATTATAGCAAACAAGCAGTATTTGTCAACGAGATTAAAGGTATGATGTATTCAGTAGCGGGGGATTGTTTTGAAATCGTTGGCTATGTGAGTATAGGTAAAGGAGCGGAAGAGCACTATGCTATTATTTATTTTTCAGAGATTTATATCTTGAAATCTCTGAATAACGGAGTGTAACCCTCGATTTGGATCTTGCAAATCTCTGAATAACGGAGTGTAACCCTCGATTTGGATCTTGCAAATCGAGGGTAAGGGGGCGTAATCGCCATGGATTTGACTCAACGCCCCCTAATCGTCATGGATTTGACTCAACGCCCCCTAATCGTCATGGATTTGACTCAACGCCCCCTA
>JBAXDA010000074.1:0-6719 GCA_037141215.1 Candidatus Firestoneibacteriota bacterium
CGCCGTATTGGCGACATCACCTATCACTGTATAGTTCATCTGCTGTCCGGAACCGATATTCCCGACAATTACCTCTCCCGCATTTATGCCGATTCCTATTGACAGTTCGTTTTTACCCTCAGCTTTGAGTTTCGCGCGGAACTCCTTCATTTTTTCCTGCATTTCAATGGCCGTGCGGACAGCGAGTTCTTCGCTGTTGGGAAGAGGATAGGGCGCCCCGAAGAGGGCCATCACTGCGTCCCCAATGAACTTATCCAGAGTCCCCCTGTATTTGAAGAGGATGTTATTCATCTCCGTAAAATATTCATTGAGCAATTCGACAACTTCTTCCGGTTGAAGCCCCTCGGACATAGGCGTGAAATTCCTGATATCGGAAAAAAGGATAGTCATGTGCTGGCGTTTACCGCCCAGTTTCAACCCTTCGGGGTTTTTCATTATCTCTTCCACTACATCGCGGCTGACATAGCGCTGGAACATTTTTTTTACTTCGTCTTTCTTTCTGCCCTCGGTTACGGCTTTGTAAGCGGAGCCCGCGCCGAAACTAAGTATCACTCCTATTAACGGAGTCGCAAGGTTTACAACATAATTGAACCTGCTGAAAATTAAAATAGCTCCTATGGAATAGAATACAAAGAGCCCCATGGTCGCCGCTATAGCTCTTATAGGTTTTAATTTTAGAGAGAAGAAGGTCGTAATGGCTATCAATAGGGCAAGCAAGAATACATTAAATTTCCAGCCTGCCCTTACAACATAATTAGAGGTTAAAAGAGTGTTTATGACATTGGCATGGATTTCTACCCCGGGCAGTTCCGCGCTGTTATTTTTACTGCTCCTGTAAGGGCAGGAGAAAACATCGTGCAGCACGGGATGCGTCGAACCTACCAGCACCAGTTTACCTTTAAAGACTTCCGGAGATAACTCATTCTTAAGGACAGAACTGAAAGAGTAAGTGCTGAAAGTTCCCTGCGGCCCGCTAAAATTAACCAGTATTTTGTCTCTGAGAGTGTCTTTATAGTTGCTGTTCTTCTTCTTTACTTCTTCCAGTATATCCTTTTCAGGTATGTTCCTGTAAACGCTCAAGGCTGCAACGGCAAAAGTATAGAGGCATTCGCCGTTGTGGTCATAAGCAAGCTGGCAGTTCCTTACAAAACTGTCCGTATCAAGCTCAAAACCCGTTACCCCTGTTTTCAGGAACGCTGTATTGAGCATGTCAATAGGCATATTTAATTTGTTCTCATCCCATTTGATATCACCTTTTTTTCCTGAACTTCTGGTTTCCGTCGTGAGAGTTGAAACGCCTACCACATTACCTGCTCTTTTGGCCGAAGCCGCAAACAACTTGTCGTTCCCGGGGATGGCCCCGTTGCTGGAGAAATCTATATCAAGACAAATTACCTTTGCGCCCGAGGCCTTCAGATTGTCAATTACCTTCGCATAAACAGACCTGGGCCACGGCCACTGGCCTATGTCATCCATTGATTTATTGTCAAGCGCAACAATGACGATATCACCGGAAGGTTTCTTTTCCCCGCTCCAGTTAAAATAGGTGTCAAGGCTCTTTAATTCGGCAACCTGAAAGAGCTCTATTGCCAGGGAACCGAAATACACAAAAAAGAAAACAGTCAGCCAGATTAAACTTCCGGCAAAAATAGGTTTAATTGATTTTGGTATTTTAAACATTTTGTAGTTTATCCTTTTCCCGCAAGCCGGGAAGGTTAATTATTTAGCCACTCGTATCTCGGGTCCATGTACTGCTTCAATACCCTTTCTTTGCCTGCGAGTATCCAAAGATAATACATCCTGTAACCCGGGCAAACCGCAAGAGCGTGATAGCCTTTGGGCATACAGAGCAGCGTGTTGTCTTTCAGTGTCCAGGTGTAATCAAACTTCTCTCCTTCCGTGTAGAGCCTTTCAAATCCAAAACCGTCCTTGGGCAGCATTTTAAAGAAATACAGTTCTTCCAGTTTTGATTCTCTGGGGAGGCGGTTAACATCGTGTTTGTGCGGAGGTATGCAGGACCACTGCCCGGGCCTGTGAAAAGTCTCTCCCGCGATTATTCTGTCCGTTTTGATTTCATTGTTATTTAAGATGTCGTAAATATCCCGGGTAAAAAGCCCTTTACCTGCTACTCTGACGCCCACCTTACATTCCGGAACCGGCATTGTTGTGTATTTATTCCTTGCGGGAACCGCGCTTATGGCGGCTTCAAGATCAGAAAGGGCAGTTATACTGAAGACTTCATTTTTTGATAAATAAACTGATCCGGGTTTTCCTGTGAAAACATTTTTTCTTTCGCCTGTGATAAAAGTCTCTCCCCCTGCCGTTATTTCTGCTTTTCCGGAAAGAACCGTAACCAAGGCTTCTTCGTTCTTAAGAGAACCTTTCCAGCAACCTCCCCTTTTGAGCCGGAGCATGCCGAACCTTATGTATTTTAACGGAGAATTGTTTTTATTTACAAGTTCCGTGTAGCCTTCTTTCCCGTTGTATTTCTTGTACCAGTTTTTCATTTCTACTCCCTTACTATTTCGGCTTCAAAAGTATAGAGTTCTGCTGAGCCGTTCTTCCAGGCAAGAGGAGACAGCCCTGCCTTGCCCGCGCAAAGATTTGCCATAAATTCATCCAAGCCCCAGCCTGTTTCCACGGCAACCTGAGGCAGAAAAACACCCGACCTAGAGCCGCTCCTGACCATTACACCGTGCCGGCCAAGAACAATTTCTTTAATATCATTTACTCTCTTAAAAAGCGTAAGGACAGAGATTTCAAGAAGCAGGTCCTTTAATTCATTTTTTTTTACCGGTTTAAACCTTGGATCTCCAAAAGCCGCTTCGTGCGCCATCTCGCTTACGGTCTCGTAAAGAGGACTGTTTGAAAGCATAAGTCCTATACAACCTCTCAATTCTCCGTTCTTTGCATTTAGAGTTACGAAAGCGCCTCTCTTTTCGTTGAGCGCCCCGCTCTTAGGAACCTTGACCTTGTATTTCTTCCCCAGAAGATCCCTCTCAAGGGTCTCTCTCGCAATGCCCAGAAGTTCTTTCCCCTCTGCTTCACTCAGCATATGTTCCTGTGCTTGGCAAAATATTAGCGGTTCTCTATTTGATCTCTTGCGGAGTCGGCGCTGGAGATTATTCCGCTCAGAGCGAGTTTAAGGTCATTAGGGTTACTGGCCTCGGCAAGTGCCTTATCAAGCGTAATAAGTCCTTTCCTGTAAAGATCCGCAAGGCTCTGGTCAAAGGTCTGCATCCCGTATTGCGATGCTCCCTGTTGTATGACGGTCTTTAGTTGAGAGCTTTTGTTTTCCCTGATTAGCGTTCTGATAGTTTGTGTCCCTACCATCACCTCTACGGCAGGAACCCTGCCTGTCCCGTTTGCTTTTTCAATCAACCGCATTGAAATTATTCCTGTCAGCACGGCGGAAAGCTGGCTCCTCACCTGGGACTGTTGAATGGCAGGAAAGAAATCTACAAGCCTGTCAATAGTTTGTATGGCGTCTATGGTGTGCAGCGTGCTCAGTACAAGATGTCCTGTTTCAGACGCCGAGAGAGCGGCGGCAACTGTTTCATAATCTCTCATTTCCCCGACAAATATAACATCAGGATCCTGCCTTAAAATATACTTTATGGCAACATTGTAAGCTTCCGTATCAATACCAAGTTCTCTCTGAGAAATGCTGCTTTTTTGATCGGTGTGCAAATATTCAATAGGATCTTCTATGGTGATAATATGATAGGGGAACTTGCTGTTTATGTATTGTATCATTGATGCAATGGTAGTCGATTTTCCGCTACCCACCGTGCCCGTGAGAAGAATAAGCCCCCTGGGTTCGGAAGCAATTTTTTTTCAGCACCATAGGCAGGTGGAGATCTTCAAGCGTCGGGATATTTTTAAGTATAGCTCTGATGACAAGTTCCACGGTGCCTTTCTGTCTAAAAACATTTATTCTATATCTTGTGGTGCCGTTTGGAGAGTATGCAAGATCCATTTCGTTAGTGTTGGCAAAGCGTTCACGCTGAGTAGGGGTCATGAAATTATATGCGGTTTCGTTGGCCTCTTCCTCGGTAATTATATTTCCGGCCATAGCGGTAAGCTTTCCGTCCGTGCGAAACATAGGAGGCCGGCCGACTTTAATATGCAGATCTGAGGCTCTTTTCTCAGACATCAACTCAAGGAGCTCCAAGGCTAAATTCCCCATAACTCTCCTTTTCTGCTTGAATTACGATAGTATTACCTGTAAATTGTATCATAATTGAATTGATTTTTTCAACTCTTAACAAACCACCGGAGGCAACAGAGAATGAAAAGCAAAGGTTTATTTGTGATAATGCTCCTGGCAATCGGCCTTATTTATCTCGCCGGGTTTAACTCACTGCTGCTTAAGCCTTCCGAGGATTCCTTAAAGTCAGGGAATAATGCCTTAAAGAAGGTTGTTCTGTCCCTGCTAAAAACTCCGCTGCTTCAAAACGACGATATAGAACTGAATAATATCCTGGATCAGCTGGGCAAGACCGGGAAAATTAAAAGAATCACGGTAACAGGAGGCAGCGGCAGAATAATTGCGGATACTCTGCCTGAGACCCTGGGCATTATCTTTTCTCCCGCAAGCGGTATTGAAGGACTTGAAATTGTAAGCGGCAAAAACACCTGGCTTCTTTACGCTGACCTCCAGGAATCCTCAGAGTTAAAGAACCTGAAAAAAGCGGGACTCTTCTCTTTGTTTTTCATTCTTTTAACCCCTCTTCTTTTCTTGCTCCTGCCGGTAAGAAAACAGGAACTGACTGACACTACGAACGCCGCCAAGCCGGAAAGAAAGGAATATGTAAAGCTGCTCTCTTTTCTTGAAAAACAAAAGCAAGGGAAAAGCCTTCTTGTCCTGGACAGCGGCAACAGGGTTGTTTTTGCCGGAAAGGCGCTTGAAGACAAGGCAGGGATGTCTCTGACCGGCAAGAAACTTTTTGAGCTTAGCATCTACTCCGAAGTATTGGAGAAGCTTGGCAATCCGGAAAATATAATGGAGTTAGGAGAGAAGAAATTTATTATTGTGTAAGATAGGGTTTCGGGTCAAGGAGCTTTCCGTTCTTGTATACTTCAAAATGGAGATGAGTCCCTGTTGATCTCCCTGTACTGCCTGCCAGCGCAATGGCCTGCCCCCGCGTTACATTCTTTCCGACGGAGACCAGCAGTTTTGAATTATGGCCGTACAGTGTTTCGTACCCGTCCTTGTGTCTTATTCTGATCATATTACCGTATCCGCCGTTCTCTCCCGAAATAATAACCACCCCGTCTGCAACTGCAAAAACCTTTTCCCCGTACTTGGCAGGCAGGTCCGTCCCGCTATGGAAGGATTTTGCCCCCGTGAAAGGATCAGTCCGGAAGCCCATGCCGGAACTTCTTTTATGCCACTTATCGAACGGAAACCCGAATATTTTCTTCAAGGCGTACATTTCCTTCATTTCCCGGGACAGATTAACCGGCTCAACCCTCGGGAGGAACAGGAATTGGTCCTCCTTCAGCGCAAAAGCCAGCTCGTTGTTCTCGGCAAGTATTGCTACCGCAATCCCATAAAGCGCCGCTATTGATTCCGGAGTTTCCTCTTTCTTTATCCTGTGTAAAATACCGCTTCTGTTTAAGACCAGTATTTCCTGCCCGAGCCTAGTTGCTTCAAGGGACTTCAAATACGGGTTGGCTCCTACTATTGTATTCATCGATATTTTAAACCTGGATTTTATTGTCCAGAGATTGTCATTCTTTTTCAATTTATACTTTATTACAAGTATTTTTGTTGTAAGTATTTTGCTCCTTACAAAATTATAGTAAGGGTCAATATTCCGCGTAAAGCCCTTGTCCTTTAACTCGGTCTCAACAGCGTCAAGTTCCGCACGGTCATATTTTGGAGCCGGACGGGAGACTTCAGGGGCCTTTTTCGCACTCTCCGTAAGTAAAACAAATAACACAAGCAGGGAAAGCAGAATAACTACGCCGACGGCGTAGGCTATATTGGGCAGGTTTAAAACCTTGAGTTTTTCTTTGAGCCTTTCTTTGTAGGACATGTACCCCTTCAAAAATATTATTTTGCTGTGTTAATCACAATAGAACCCCGGAAACAACGCAAACCAAAATGCGAAAAGCCTTCCTACTGTTGCTTTTATTTTCTTCTCATGCCCAGAACATTTTTCCCGCAGAATCCGTTATAACGGATTCTTTTAGAAAAGCCACGGCTTTCTTAAAGCCTTCATCTTCGGACATCAAACCGTCTTCGTGCTCTATACTGAGAGCTCCGTCATAACCGACAGTCCTCAGCGTGCTGATTATATCTCTCCAGACCTGACGGCTGTGCCCATAGCCTACGGTCCTGAACACCCAGGACCTTCCCGAAATATCTCCGTAATTTTTCGTGTCAAGAACGCCGTTAACTTTATTATTTATCTCCTCAATGCGTGTGTCTTTCGCGTGAAAATGATAGATTGCCTTGCCAAGAGCTTTAATCGCAGCCACGGGATCTATCCCCTGCCAGAAAAGGTGGCTGGGGTCAAAATTCGCGCCGATAACGCTCCCCGCAGCATTGCGAAGCTTTAAAAGTGTTTCCGGGTTGTAAACAACAAAACCCGGGTGCATTTCAAGCGCTATTTTTTTTATGCCGCAGGTCTTCGCGTAGGCTGCTTCTTTTTTCCAGAAAGGTATCACCACTTTATTCCACTGCCAGTCAAGTATTTTCAAGAAGTCTT
>JBAXDA010000075.1:0-6710 GCA_037141215.1 Candidatus Firestoneibacteriota bacterium
TTCAATATATAGAGAAGAAGTCCCGGCAGGGCAGAGGGCTGCAGAGACATTTGAGTAAAACCCTACCCTGTAGAACAGGTATTTCTCCTCAGGCACATAGATCCAGTGCCTGTCGGAAATGCTACTCCTTTCAATGCCGAGGTTGAGCGCAAAGACAGAAGTATATTTTAACGCTTCCGCAGCTTTCCTGACATTCAGCGGGGCATCCGCGGTCATTTTTATCAATTCGGGGAGCGGAACAGTGGAGACCAGCCTCTCATACGGAACAATAAGGTTGCCTCTTACAATAAGAGATTTTGTCGCGGCATAAATCTTTTCTACTTCCGAGAGGTATTCTATCTTTCCTGATTCCGCAGCAAGAGCTTCCGCTATTTTGCCGATACCGCCTGTCTCAGGATAAAAAAATCCGGAGTTGTAGCCATAGGAAGACTGTTTCTTCTTTGTATCGGGAATATATGAAGAGGTGCCTGCGGGGAGTATACAATCCAAATCATAGGCCCAGAGTTTTGAGTTGTAGGGAAACATAAAGCGCCTTGCTATACCTTCACCGTAAGTGCCAAGTATCCAGTCTTTGAAGCTTCCGTAGTTCTCTCTTTCCTTCCTGTTCTTAAGGCCTTCTTCGCATTCTTTCACCGCGGCCTTGTCTTTCATCTGTGAGAAGTTCGCCTGGAAGGGGTAGTCAATTATCTGCCCGTTAATAAGTATTCCCGCGTTCCTTTTGATACTCTTAAGCGGGCAGCCGGGCAGGCCAAAAACAAACTCCTTCGCATAATCTTCTTTAAAATGAAAGAAATGGCCTGTAAAGTCAAAGATAAATCCGTTCTTGACGGAGCTGGCGCTCAAACCTCCGGGATGCCCGGCTTTCTCAAAGAGCCAGGTTTCAATTCCCGCTTTTTTAAGATGGTAAGCAGCGGAAAGCCCGGCCAACCCGGCGCCGATGACAGCAGTCTTCTTTATCATCTGGAATACTTGTTCCACCGCAGAATATCCTCCAACTTGCGTTTCGGAACATGGAGCGTTTTATTCTCGTCTTGCCAGTATTTTATGGAGCCTTTGTAATCTTCGATTACGGGGCTCTCGGCTTTGTAACCGAGAGAAATCACGCAATCTATCTCAACATCAAGGGGAATCTTAAAAAGAGCGCGGATCTCCTCCCTCATAATGGCGCCCTGCCAGCAACAGCCGATACCGTCTTCCCATGCGGCGAGCTGGATATTCTCCGCGGCAGCTCCGACATCGTAAGCGGAGGTTGTGGATTTTATGTCCCGGTCAACCAGCACGATAAAATACGCGGTAGGCTCTTCTCCTTCTTTAGGGTCTCCATTGGGCGCAATATATCCGGCCCATTTGACAAGCGGGAAAAGTTTCGCGCAGAGAGCTGGCTCATTTATCACAATATAATCAAGAGGCTGGCGGTTTCCTCCTGAAGGGGCTACTCTTGCCGTATTGATGAGTCTTTTTAGCGTTTCTTCGGGGATCTGCTTCTGAGAGAATTTTCTTATGGTTCTTCTTTCTGTTATCGCCTTATAAACCGGGAAATTATCAATCGACATATTTTGACCTCCGGGAATTCCTTTCTTCGCGTTTAACCGTATTTAATTATACATTAAGCAAGGGGATTTTAACAGGCTGTTGAAGGAACCTATTGTTTCTTCGGGGTGGGTGCGGGCGTAATCGGAGCGGCAACGGCATTCTTTGTCTTATCAAGGGACGGAGTTACATCTATCCTGATGGTAATTTCCCCTTCTTCTGTTGTAGTGGTTGACTGTTCTTCGTTGAAAACCACATCCATTTCATTCTCGTTAAACTTCAGGACTTTTTTTACGGCGGCAAATTTTTCTTTGGCTTCTTTATAAGCTGCCTGCCTGGCCTGAGCGACTAGTTTCTCAAGCGTTTCTTCATTGAAATGATAGTTTATGAATTCATTCTGTTCAGCTTTTGAAGAGGTTTTTATATTGTTCTTTGAAACGCCTTTTGTCTGAGAAATTTTGTTCTTTGCCGCGCCCATAACAGTGGAACTTTCCACATAGGAAGCCAGGGCGGGAGGAATCTCCGCCACTCCTATTGCCCCAAGCTCCGAAGCTCTGTCAATAATCTCGCAGATCTCAAATATTTTCAATTTCCCAAGATCGTTTATGGCGAAGAACTTTGTAACAGTCTGTTTTATGCTTGTGGTAAACTGATTCTGGGCGTTGGAGAAGGAAGCATTCTTCTGTTTTTCTGCCAGCATCTCCGGGCTGAAGCCCCAGACTTTAAAATTCTCTTTCTTAAGTTTGAATCTGCTTTTCAGCCTGTCGGCAATATATTCAATTTTCTTGTCAGCATCTTTATCGGCGTACGCAAGAGAATTTTTAGGGTCTGATTTTATTTTGAACTGGAGGAAAACATTGTCAGGTTTTGCCGTAACTATTCCGGTGCCTATGATGTTCAGGCCGGAGACCTTGCCTCCGGACATTCTCACATTCTGGGCTACGCCGGTGCTTAGAATATCCAGCATGCCCGCTATGCCTCCCTCTCCGGCAACTCCGACATCTGAAGCGGGAAGAAGATTTTCCTGTTTTTCTGCGCCTTCGCCCTTATTCGCGTCGGGTTTGGACGGAGTAGTAAGCTCTCCCTGACGGCCCGGAAGTGATATGCCCATAGTCAGATTAGCGGGGAGATTTACCAGCTCAACATCAACGAGCGGAATTTCCCGGGCGGGAAGAGTCATAACAAAAATGACCAGGCCGGTAAGCACCGCGTGCTCCATTAGAGCAAGAAACAGAGCTATTTGTTTTATGCGGTCAAATTTCATTTCTTTTTTGTCTCTTGCGGCTTAAGCGGCGAGGTAGAAACAGAAAGTTTTTCCGCGCCGGCTCTTCTGGCAGCGTCCAAAACTGACACCACCACGCCGTGGGTAACTCCTTTATCTGCATTGACCACCACAATCTTTGAACCGCTAACCGCAAGCATCGCAGAGAGAGGTTCAAGCAGTCTGTCCGCCGGGATTTCCTGGTTAGCCAGGAAGATCTTCCCTTCCGCGGTAACCGTGACAATAACATTTTGTTCGGGTTTTGCATCCTGAGTTACAGCTCCGGGAAGTTTTACCTTTATTCCCGACTGCACGATAAGAGGGGCAGTTATCATGAAAATAACGAGGAGAACCAGGGCAATATCCGTAAGCGGGGTAATGTTTATCTCGGAAAAAACTTTTTTTCTGGCGCTTTTTAAGTCGAGCATTTTACTCTCCTTTTTCCGCGCTGTCCTTGGAAAAAATAATATTTGTAAGCTCGGCCGCGCTGACGGTTATCTCCGTCATAAATCTGTTGACCCGGTTCACAAGCAGGTTGTATCCGATAACGGCAGGTATGGCGACAAACAAACCTATGATGGTCGCTACAAGGGCTTGTGCGATTCCCTGACCGACGCCCGTCATCCCTCCGGCACCGGCAGTAGAAATGGCCATAAAGGCTTCATAAACACCGATTACAGTTCCGAGGAGTCCGATGAAAGGAGCCACACTGCCGATACTGCCTATTATCGTAAGGTTTTCCTCGAGCCTTTCAACTTCAAGCATGGCGGTTTTCTGCATATTTTCGTTCATCTCTACTTTTGTTTCCGAGGACATAATCAAACCTGAACGCAGAACAGCCGCAATAGGTCCGCCCGTTTCCTTGCAGAGGTCAATTGACTGGTCTATACCTTTCCTGTCAATTTTGCTTCCTTTCCTGATATTTTTTCTTATTTTCCCGAGCAGAGCCGAGGAATCCCTCGTAGCGGCCCTGAATCTCATAATCCTTTCTATCATTAAATAAATAGAAATGAAGGACGCGACCACAAGCGCTATTATTGTGATAAGCGCCCAGGTGTTCCTTAACAGCGACTGCATCAGACCAGGATTTTCAATACCCATTTGAACCCTCCTAAATTTTATTCTCCGTCACCTATGGTGACTATACCTCGTCCGCCCTTACGGGCGAGACGGGCAGTGATTTAGAACTTGATCGTCCGCCTCCTACGCTGGTGAGACGGGCACTGACAAAAACTCTTTAGCCTTCCTAATACACACTATTAGACACTTTAAACCGGCAATAGTTTAATTCCTAATTGATAACTTGTCGAGACCTTCAAGTTTGTCTCCGGCCTTGACCTTGTGTTTCAGGAACCAGCCTTTATTCATCTCAAGGGCGAAAGAAGCTTCCCCTTTTGACTCCGTGGCCGTAAGATCACCGGGTTTCATATCCTCAATATTGAGTATTACCCCGCTTTGATCGGCAAACGCAATGGATAACGGGATTTTTGTGTTCTTCATCCAGAAACCCAGAACTTTCGGGACCTTAAAAATAAAGAGCATTCCTGAATCTTCTTCAAGCGCAGTCCGGTGCATTAAACCTGCGCTTCTTTTGAGAGGCGTGTCTGCAAGTTCGACAATAATTTTGTTCCCTTTCACCGCCAGACCGGACCTTGCAAACTCCTGTGCAAAGGCGATAGCCCTTCCAAGCGGCGGAAAGAGAAAAAGCGAGAAGACCAGAAGAGCAAGCAGGCAGGCATCCGGTAACTTCTTAACCAGTTTTCTCATTTTTTTATTATACCACAACGACCGATTCTTTATCTCTTAAAATCAACAGGTTTTGCTATTCAGGCCGGCGTTCTCTCTCGGGATTAAGGCGGGTTTGTTCACTTGACACTTTAGCGTTATATTTATAGAATGGGTGTATGAAAAAATGTACCGGCGCTGTCTTGCTCTTCACGGCGCTTAGCGTCTACATATTCACCGCCTGCCCCACTATATACCCCGGAGACAGCGGAGAAATAGTAACGGCGGCTTATTTTCTGGGCATCCCTCATCCTCCCGGATACCCGCTCTATATGCTTCTCGGGAAACTCTTTACTTTTCTTCCGGCAGGCACCATCGCCTTCAGAGTAAATCTGCTTGCTGCGTTTTTTGGCGGATTGGGAGCCTTCCTTCTCTACCTGGTCTTGAGGGCAACAGGAAAAAAATATTTCACTGACAATTACCTGCTCGCCGCGGCAGCCTCTCTCGTCTTTGCCTTCTCCCTGACTTACTGGCAGCAATGCACCCAGGCAAAAGGCGGCATTTACACGCTTAATATCTTTCTTCTGCTGGTAATTTTTTTGCTTCTGTTAAAAGAGGGTTCACTGCTGTTGCTCGCAGTTATAACAGGACTTGCCCTTGCAAATCATAATACTACGGCGCCCCTTGCGTTGGCTGTTTACCTATACATGCTTTATACTGCAGGAAAGAAGAAGGAATCCGGGATTGGACAGAAGGTACTGCTCTTCCCAATTGCAGCGGGGTTGACCGCGTTTTTGATTTACCTTTACCTGCCTATACGCTCTCTTGCTAACCCACCTATGGACTGGGGAAATCCTGAAACCGCGGGCAATTTTTTCAAGCATATTTTCAGAGAACAGTACGGGACTGTCGCGGGCACTGAAAGATCTTTGCCACTTTTTTTCAGGCAGCTGGGAGTTTATTGTTCTTCCCTTTTTTCGCAGTTTACACCCCTTCCGGCCCTGCTCGGAGCCGCAGGCGCCGTTGTTTTCTTTAAAAAAACAAAATCTTTTGCCTCTCTGCTTGCCGCGATCTTCCTGCTGACAGGCGTAGGATTTTTATTGCTGACGAACTTCAGTATCAACTCAAATAATATTTACATGATAAATGTTTTCTACATTCCGTCTTTTTTGGTCTTGATTATTTTCATGTACGCCGCGGGCTCCATAAAAAACTACGGCAGGGCGCTCACGATAGTCGTTGCTTTAACCGCGGCAGCAACCCTTGTTTTTAATTTTTCCTCAAACAACCGGAGCAGCAATTACATCGCGCGTGATTTTGGAAGGAATATCTTGAAATCTGCGGAGAAAGGTTCTATCCTGACGGTCGCGGGCGACAGCACGGCTTTTACAACCGCGTACCTCCTTATGGTGGAGAAGAAAATCCCGGGACCCGCCGTTTACGACGACTACGGCCTTATTTTCTCCCGCGGCGACGCTGAACTTGAGAAGATACCGGCTGAAGATTACCTGAAAAGGCTTGATTATGTGAAAGCAAAAACGCTCTCCTCTTCTCTCTCCTTCTTCTCTATGGGAAGTTCCATACATAAAGATATAGCAACGCTAAAAGGCCTCCGGCTCTCGGCGGTTCCGTTCGGCACGGTTTACAGGATAGTAAAAACTGGGGATAAGCCCGAATACCCGGATGTCTCGCTTTTTCCGCTGAGTTACGAGAAAGACGAGAGCTCGAAAAAGGATTTCCTGGCAAGATCTATGGCTGCCACTTATTACTATTTTTGCGGGGAGTATTTCAGGATTAAAGGAAGAAAAGAGGACGCAAAGCTTGCCTATGCCAAGGCTGCCGGCATCGGAGCAGATGACCAGACCATCCTGGACCTGCTCGGAGCTCTCTACCAGCAGGAAGGCAATATCGGAGACGCCCTGGTTTCTTCAAAAAAAGCCGTGGAACTGGACCCGTACTCTTCGGAGATGTGGAATAACTACGGAGCTGCTCTTTC
This sequence comes from Candidatus Firestoneibacteriota bacterium, assembly GCA_037141215.1. GTDB lineage: Bacteria > Oederibacteriota > D2-FULL-39-29 > D2-FULL-39-29 > CAIOVX01 > JBAXDA01. Next base: position 6,513 of record JBAXDA010000075.1, read on the forward strand.
AAAGGCCGGAAGGAATACCGAAGCCCTGGAAGCCTACGCCAAAGCGGTAAAACTCAACGGACGCGTAGTCACCTATTATAACAATCTAGCCGCGGCCTATTTCAATACGGGAAACCCCGCAAAAGCGCTTGAAGTCTACAACAGCGCGGCCGCTTTAAATCCTGCGGGAGTAGATAATTACGGCCTCGGAGCCACGCT
>JBAXDA010000076.1:0-6648 GCA_037141215.1 Candidatus Firestoneibacteriota bacterium
AATTCGCAGTTAAATTACTAATAACTGATTGCTAATAACTAATAAAAGCATAAAAACAAAACGACAATTAAATCTGAACTGAAGTATTATATCAAATCCCACGCCTAATGCAATGGTTACCGCTATTTTTACTTTAAAACATCAGTGTTTTGTGCTATTTTAGCCTTATGAACAGGTTAAAGAAGCTGCTCCCCGCTCTTATTCTCTTAATTGCCTTAACGGTTTATCTTTTAACCATTTGCCCAACGGTCTATGTCGGTGACAGCGGGGAAATCATTACGGCCGTTTATCATCTTGGAATAGCGCATCCGCCGGGCTACCCGCTTTACTGTATGCTGGGAAAAATATTCACTTATTTACCGTTAGGGACTATAGCTTTCAGGGTAAACCTGCTCGCAGCTTTTTTTGCGGGGCTTACGGCCTGCCTGCTATTCTTAACGGGAAAACTGCTGCTACCCAAAATGCTATATCCTCCCTTTTTCGCTGCCTCTGCTTCTCTGGCCTTCGCCTTTTCAAAGACATTCTGGTCTCAAAGCTTAATGGCTAAGGGCGGGCTTTACACTTTGAATACTTTTTTAATTATAACCGCTGTATTTATTCTTCTGCTTATTTACAAAAACGCTTCAGGTTTCCCAAGAAAACTCGTAATCCTGCTCGCCGTAATCTCCGGAATGGGGCTTGCTCACCATCACACCTTCGCTCCAATCTCCGTTGTTTTTTTGGTATTCCTTCTCTGGATTTCAGCAACAAAGGAAAAGAACTGCGCGCTAAAAGCAGGAGCCCTTTTTCTTTCCCTATCAATACCTCTTGCTCTTCTTCTATATATGTATCTCCCGATTAGGTCCTCCTCAAACCCGGTGATTGACTGGGGGCATCCTGCAACCTTTTACGGATTCCTCAACCATGCTCTGAGAAAACAGTATTCCGAAGTAACAGTCGCCTCAAGAAGCCTTTCGCTGCTGTTTTCACAAATAGGCTATTATGTGAAATCTTTCTCGGCCCAATTCACGGTTATACCGGCTCTTATTTGTGTGCTCGGCCTATTCCGTAGTTTTAAGCACGGACTAAAACCTGCCCTTCTGCTGTTATCGGTCTTCCTCGCTACCAGCCTCGGGTTTATAGCCATAAACAACTACAATATAACCTCTTATGATCTGTATGTTATTGAGGTATTCTTTATCCCTTCCTATCTCGTAGCCGGAATATGGCTTCTGTTTGGATTGGAATTTATTCTATCCGCCGTGAAAAGGCTCTCGGCGCAGGTTGCTCTCTCTGCCGCCTCTCTGTTGCTCGTTATGCTTCCTCTTAGCATAAACTATTTTGAATCCGACAGAAGCAGAAATACCTTCGCTTACGACTACGGGGTGAATATACTGAAGACACCGGAAAAGAATTCACTTCTTTTCCTTTCAGGGGATAATCAGGTTTTTATTCCTGCATACCTTAATATGACGGAAGGGCTGAGGCCTGACCTGTCTATAGCGGATGATTACGGGAGGGTCTTTAAGAACATCTACGGGAGTGATTTCTTAACAATGCCAACAGGCGTATATCAGAAGCGCGTAAATGAAGTCCAGAGGCATATTGTAAATAACGCCAAAACCCCTGTTTACTGCAACTCGGGGAGTGCTCTGGGCAATATGGACGACTTTAGATTTGTAACAGAGGGGCTTCTTTACCGGGTTTCCTCCTTAAAACTTCCTGCTAAACCGGTTGCCTACACACTTAGAGGCATGGACGATACCACCATCTACAAGGACTATTTTGTTAGAGAGCTCATAGGCCAGCATTGCATTGCCGTTGCCGAAGCCTACGCCGCCTCAGGGCTCAAAGAAAAAGCGCTTGCGGAATACAGCAAGGCAAACGAGTTCTGCAAAGATAACGCTGTTATCCAATCGTCCGTCGGCAATGCCCTGGGCAGATTCTCCCCCGAAGCGTCAGCGAACCATTATTTGAAATCCATTTCCTCCGGCGTTATTTCGTCGGAAATTTATAACAATCTGGGAACAGCCTATTACAGATCGGAAAAGATAGACGAGTCTATAAAGGCGTATCAAAAAGCCCTGGAGCTTGACCCCTCTTACTACAAATCCTATTTCAATCTCGGGGTGTCTTACCTGAAAAAACAGGATTTTGATAACGCAGATAAGAGTTTCATAAAAAGCCTGGAGCTTAATCCCACCTATACCGATGCCTACTATGCCCTTGGTAACAGCGCCTTTTTCAGGAACAAGTTTGAAGACGCGCTTAAATATTACTCCAGAACCGTTGAGATAAACCCAGGATTTTCAACGGGCTGGAATGCAGTGGCGGCTTCTTACCATAGTCTAAACAGGCTGGACGAAGCAATACTTGCCTATAAGAAAGCTCTCTTACTAAAACCTGATTACACGGACGCCGCCGGCAACCTCTCTTCAGCATTTATCGCAAAAGGCGACAGGAATTCCGCCGTGAAAGTGCTTGAGGACTGTTTGAGATTGCTTCCGGAAGATGCCAGGCTCAGGCAGTTGAGGAATAATTTAAAATAGAACCCGCGTCCGCGTCAATTAGCCATGCCAAGCGCGGTTCTGGCTTTTGTGTGAGTGCCGTCAAGCGACAGTGTTTTTTCGAACAACCTTCTTGCTTCCGCCTTATTTCCTTGGCGAAGATAGACCAGCCCCAGATTAAAATAACCTTCCGGATAGGCGGGATTAGCAGAAATCGCTCCGGAATACATTTTACCGGCGTCGGCAAAACTGCCCTTTGAATAATAGATGTTCCCGCAATTAATATACGAATAAATATAATCCGGCCTGGCCGCAATCATTTGCGCGTAGAGTTTCAAGGCATCTTCCTGCCTGCCGAGTTTGTCAAAGGAGAGCGCAAGGCTGTTGAACACATCCATATTTGAAGGATTTGCCGAAGCTATGCGGGTAAGGATCTTTACGGCTTTTTCATACTGCCCTGCGGACATATAGAACTGAGAGAGCGCCGAAAAACTTTCTGTTTGTCCGAGTTCTGCAGCCCGTATATATGCCCTTTCCGCCTCTTCCCTTTTCCCTGCCGACATATATGCGTTCCCAAGATTATGCAAAGCCGCAGAGGAGCCGCGGTCTATAGCAGTGGCCGCCTCGTATTCCTTTATCGCATCTTCCGTCCTTCCTTCCGAAAGATATGCGTTCCCAAGATTGTTTCTTCTTTCCACGGAATATCTGAAAAGTCTTGCCGCATTTTCAAGCCCTGCAAGCCACTCCTTCTTCATACCTTTTCGTCCGAAGATACCGGCCATTTCATTACGCACCCAATCCATATCAAAACCTATTTTTTCCGCAATTTTCATTTCAACCGCAAAGCCCTGCGTGTCTCCGGAAATAAACCTGTCTTCTGCAAACATCATTCTGTATCGCGCAAGCATGTCCCTGTTGTAAATATCCAGATCTTTGTTTTCATTAGGCGGGATTTTGCCTTTCCAGAAGAAACCGTTGTATTTCTCGTTTTTCTTGGCGGCGTAATAAAGCATTCCAGACGGCAGCACCACGGTTCCGGGCTCAAGATTTAGCCCGCTTTCAAGAGTGTAATATACATTACGGTCCTGCTTTGCCTTTTTGTAATAATCGCTGACACGCGCGGCAAGCTCATTCTTATACACTATTCCACGGTCTTCCCGGGTTAACATGGTCCTTAAAGCCGTCCCTGTCTCGTCACAGATTTCTACATCCGGTTTAGCTTTCTCTACAACTTTTAAATAAACCATCTGGTACATCGGACTATCTTCGCTGACAAATATCGCCGCTCTACCGCGGCAGGAATTCAAAGTATCTATTCCGTATTGCAGTCCAAGCCTGTTGTTTTGTTTGTTGCAGAACGGATAGTTTTGTCTAAAAAGAAATATTGCAGAAACAAACATTAAAAGGAGGACAAAATACCTGAAATATTTTTGCTCGACCTTTTCATTAAGCCAGGTTATTCCGGAATATACCCATAAACCAATTATAAGAAACCCGGGCAGGAAAAAGATACCGGCAGTTTCCAGCATCGGCACGGTAATGTCAAATCTTGTCCCCAGCATCAGGCCGAAAAACACCGAAAAAAGCATAACGACGGAGAACCAGAACAGTTCCTTTCTTTCCCTGCGGTAACCGGCAAGTCCTGTGAAAGAGAGCAAAAGAAGCGCGAGGGGAAATTGTTTTAACACCATCGCCCAGGTGCTTTTTAATTGCAGGAAGAATAGCTCAAAAGAATATGGGTTTTTCCCCAGCGCTCCATATTGCTTTCTCATTATGTGGTCCAGCATTCCGGAAAGAGTCACCGGGTTTCCGCAGTTTATCTCGGGATAGGCAGCTGCCCGGAGCGGAAGATAAAGATAGAGGAGAAAACCTGATATCAGGAATATAAATGAAATGAAAATGGCTTTTAGCGGAGTTTTGTCTCTCTTTATTACTATTCCTGCAAATACCGCAGCAGCCGGGATAAATACGAGCGCAGTCTGGTGGCTGACAATTGCTAAACCCCCAAGAAACATTGCAAGATAGAGACTTTTACTTTTCTTTTCTTTTGACCAGCGAAGAAGAGAATAGAGAGCTCCTGCTACAAAATATAGAGCCATGCAATAAAGCGCGCCTTTTGCCATTCCTGATTGAGACCAGAGTTTAAAGGTAACCGAAAAGACCGCAGCAGTGAGAAAAGCAGCAGCGCCATAAAAAGAGTTTTCCTTGCCTTTTATTTGGAATAAAAAGGATTTATAGACAACCAGCGCAGTAAGGGAGGCAAATATTACGGCAAGCAGATTCACCCTAAAAGCAATTGTACCTGCCGGCAGGAAACTGAGAAGTTTTCCTAAAAGGCAAAACAGCGGGTAACCCGGCGGGTGAGGAATACCAAGAGTATAAGCAGCGGAAATAAGCTCGCCGCTGTCCCCGACATAAACAACCGGACACGCTGTGTAAAGATATAGCGAGATAGCCGCTAAAAACAGCGCCGGCCCTAACAATTTTAATCCAAATCTGGTCATTTTTTTCTTTTGGCCCTGAAAAAGGATTTTAGCAGCTCTGAGGATTCTTCTGCTAGAAGACCTTCCTCGATTTTTAGCCTGTGATTTTGCGAGGGATTAGAAACAACATTGAACACACTGCCTGCCGCGCCTGTATTTGGCTCTCTTACACCGAAGTATATTTTCTCTATCCTGGCGAGAACCATCGCTCCCGCGCACATGGCGCAAGGTTCAAGGGTGACGAATATTTGCGCGCCGTTAAGCCTTTCATATTTCAATTTTTTCGCGGCTTTCTTTATGGCGAGTATCTCCGCATGAGCTGTCGGATCTTTCCTGGTACGGACCTGACTATGGGCGCGAGCAATAATCTTCCCGTCTTTTACTATCACGGCTCCGACGGGGACCTCGTCTTTCTTAAAGCCTTTCAAGGCTTCCTTTAGCGCTTCGCGCATAAAAAAGCTGCCGGTTTTCATTTTAGTTTAAGATTCTTCAGCACATCTATTACCCCTGAAACACAGTATCCAACCGCATCCGAGAGTTCAAAAGCAACATCGCCATTCCTCGCAGTCCAGACTATTTCACCTGTAGCCGCATCAATCATACGCGCTGATATCTCAACTTCAGCCTGGGTCATTATTATTTGCGAGGTCATTTTCCCGGTGGAATCGGTGAAGTAAACTGTCTGCTCCATGTTTTCGTGATACTTTATCACAGAACCCGTAATTATTGCATCAACTCCGAGAAGCCTTCCTATCTGTTTATAGTCGGAGAGATCAGCAATCTGCCTTTCTCTGAGGAGCACCTCAATCTTGTTCCGCTCAATAACATTGTAGCCTTTCCCTATCATCTGCATGACAAATTCGTCAGCCACGACCTCTCCTGAATTCCTGAAGCCCGAGTTGTCGGAGAAATTAATAACTGCTATTCTCTTTATTTTAGAAAAATCATAATCCTTCTTCATGGTGTATTTAACAGCACAGGCCGAGGCAAGAAGCATAACAGCTGTTAGCGCAAATATATATTTTTTCATATCAACCTGCCTTTTCTTTAAGCCGTTTCAGATGTTTTGTGGCAGTTTCCTTAAGGTCATCGGAGGGATTAAACCTTAAAACATTTCCCCAGGCTTCAATAGCCTTGTCTCTTATTCTTTTTTTCTCGTAAAGCATGGCAAGTACATAATACGCCATACCATTGTTTGGATTCATCTTAACAGAAGCCTCAACCTCACTGATTGCGCTGTCATATTTCTTATCGTTTGCATACACAATTCCCAGATTCAGATGGTATTCCGCAAATCCGGGAGAAAGCTCAAGCGCTCTCTTCAACTGGGAGATAGCGTTACCGTAATGCCCTTGATTAGCCTGTTCAACGCCTTTTTTGAAACACTCGTCTGCGGTTTCGGCAAAAAGCGCCGTCGCAAACAAGACAACTATTATCGAAAGTATTTTCGTCATATTGCCCCCTAAGAACCTGCTATACATTGACTGTCAGTTCTCCGTTCTTTTATTAAAGTGCGCCCAGCAGGAGTTGAACCTGCAGCCTTCTGATTCGTAGTCAGACGCTCTATCCAATTGGGCTATGGGCGCATTTCATACTAACTTTATTCGCTATGTAAGTTACTTTTGCGTCTGACCATAGTTGTCAGACTTTCTATTTATTTTTCTATGTCCCTTCACTTC
>JBAXDA010000077.1:0-6608 GCA_037141215.1 Candidatus Firestoneibacteriota bacterium
TAAAGGATCTCTCTTAACTGCCTCCTGAGCTGCTTCAGTTCTCCCCCGTCACTGTCGTTCTTCATAGCCTTTAATGCATTGAGATAGAAGCTTCTTGCCGCGATGGTATTCCCGGCCTGCTCGGCAAGCAGTCCGACATTAAGATAGGCCATTATGTAATCCGGAAAAATACGGAGCGTTTTTTCAAATTGCTCCAGCGCCTCAGAGTAGAATCCGTTATCCGCGAAGAATTCTCCCTGCATTAAATGGGATTCCGCATAAAGCTTTGAAATTATCAGGTCTTTTTTGTCCCCGGCGCCGTACACTCCCCTGATGCTGTAGCCCTCCCACTTTTTCAAGAGCGCTTTCAGGTCTATTTTTATCTCTTGCCTGTTTTTCTTATAGATCCTGTAAACTATCCCTTCCGGCACGGCAAAGTAATTTTTCCAGCCAAGCGACTCGTAAGGAAACGCATTGAAATATATTTTTTGTAACGGGTAATTCTTTTCAATGGTTTTCTCAACATCAATGCTCCGGAGCGTCATTATGTCTATTTTTTTGTCATGCCCGTTAACATATTGATTATACCAGAGAGAAAACAGGGGAATATCGCCATTGGTGAAAAGCATTGAACCCGGCTCTATCGATTTCAAAAGATTATAACCATAGTCCCTGTATTTCCAGTCTGAACTTCTGTCTGTTTTGCCGTAATTCAAGCCAAGAAGATTCAAGCATACGGCGAAAAGAGCCAGAAGCACTGCTGCTTTAAGATAACCGCTTTTCTTCAGACTTTTACCGTTAAGCGTCCAGGCGCCGCAGCCTATCAGGATCGAGAAAATCACAAAGGACGCAAAGTAATAGGTCCCGATATTCTGCTGGTCCAGGATATTATAGTTAACAAATATTGATATATTTGAAAGAAGCGCCAGAAATAGAAAAATAGCCGCTTTTCTGTTCTTCATGAAGAGGTAAACGCCTCCGCAAAGCCCTGTAATATAGCCGGCAAGCGTAAATTCTCTGATAAAATTCAATACCGCCTGGGCGTAAAGCTTAGCCGGAAAGCTCAGTGGTTCTCCGGTAAACATAGCATAACGGTATTCTCTTGCTGTAATATGATTGATAAATTTTTCAAGAGTATCGGGACTTCCCCAGCTTAAAGGAGTCCCTGCGACGGCCCGCAAAGGCAGGTAAAGGTAAAGAACGAGCGGCGCCGAAAAACAAAGCAGAGAAATGCCGGCCGTCCTTAAGATCGTTTTTTTCCTGCTTGTTATCCACAAAAGATAAATTGAGGGCAGCCCAAAGACTATAAGGGCAAGGTGATGCGTGAGCCCCAGCCCAAAAAAGAACGCGTAAAGGTATATCCGTCCGATTACTGCAAGATAAAGCAGTATAGAGGCAAAGAGCGCGTAAAGCGAATATTTCTCGCCTATTTCCGCATAGGACCAGAAAGTTAATGCGAAAGCAAGGAAAACAGCCGAGAGCAGTCCCGGCAGCCTGTCGCTTGTCAAAGTCTTCACGGAAAGGTAAACAAAAAAGCATGCAAAAGAAGCTGAAAGCAAAGAAAGCAGAGCCATCCTTGAACCGGCTTCCCCGAACGGAATAAAGGAAAACAACTTTCCGAGGAGCATGTAGAGAGGAAACCCGGAAGGGTGTGAGATGCCGAGTACAAATGCGGCGCTCACCATATCTCCGCTGTCTCTGAAAGATACCGTCGGCGCAAGCGCTGAGAGGTAAATCAAAGAAACTATGAAGACAAGCAGCGTGCCGTAGATTTTCTTCATTTTAATAGTTCCAGAACCTGCTGCACGGTGATTTTCTCCGCGCACTCAAAGTTATTCAGCCGGCAACGGTTCCTTCCGTGAAGCCCGCAGGGCTTGCAGGGCAGTTCATAGTCCAGAACCTTATTGCCCGCATAAACAGGGGCGAAGCCAAAAGCGGCTGTGGTCGCGCAAAAAAGCGCTATCACACGGGTATCTGCCGCCGACGCTATATGCATGGGAGCCGAATCATTTGCCACTACTACCGAACATTCAGACATAAGGGACGCTGTTTCCAAAACATCTGTTTTGCCGGTAAAATCCTGCAGGGAAGCTTTAGTGATAGACTTTATCTTCTCAGCGACCGCCGAGTCCTCTCTCCCCCCGAAAAGCCTTATCTCAAAGCCTTTCGCGGAGGCTTTATCGCAAAGTTCCGCGAACTTTTCCACGGGCCATCTTTTGGTAAATTTCTTTCCTCCGGGAGCCAGGCCTAAAAGCGCCGATTTCTTGGGTCTTTTCTTAAAGAGCAGATAAGGCTTCTCCCCTGCATATTCAACGCCCAGAGTTTTAAGTGCTTTAAAATAGTTTTCTATTACGCTTACCTGGGAGCTTTCCGCTTTAAAGAATCGTAAAGGCGACGGAAGATACGAATTCAAGACAAGGAGCCTGCGCCGGAAGATCTGTTTACTGTATTTCAGAACAACCCCTCCTGTCAGCGTCCTCAAAATAAAACTTCTCAGGTTTAAATGCAAATCCACGACATAATCAAAGCGCCTGTCAAGAGAATCTCCGAGAGCCACAACCTGCAGGAAGGAACTTCTGTCTTTCTTAAGTTCAATAACTTCTGCAACATCGGGATTGTCTTTGAACACGCCGCCATACTCTTCTTTTGTAAGCACCGTGACAGCGCATTCCGGATATTTCTTTTTAAGCGCGGAAACGACAGGCGTAGTAAGTATCACATCGCCAAGCGAGCCCAGCCTTATAACAAGTACCTTCATTTATGCTCCTGTAATCTATGGCGTCGTGTTTTTATTGGTTTTCTGTGGAGTTTCGGCCACGGAATAATCCTTTATGGATAACACCCCGCCCTTCTCGTCATATGTTTTTTCGCTGATACAGCGATTATCTTTATATACCTTAAGATTTTTAACTTTTTCGTTCCCGTAATACGAGTAGCTCTTTGTTAAAGACAATTTTCCTTTTTCATCAAACAGCTTCCAGCTAAGACAGTCGCCGTTCTTGCAGGCGGTAAGTGTTTTTACGGCGCCGCTCTCGTAATATTCCCTGTTAAACCCGTTAAGTTTTCCGTCAACATATCCGGCTTCGTACTTAATCTTTCCGTTCTTATAATATATCTTTTCTGTGCCGTTTTGCTTATCGTCCGTATAATTTACTTTCCTGAATATTTTTCCGCTCTTATAGTAATCCGTACAGAGCCCGTTTTTCATGCCGTTTTTGAAATTGTACTCAAAAACAGGCAAGCCCTTTTCATCAAAACATTTTTGCAACCCGTCCTTTTTATCATCTGAAAATACCGCTTCTCCGCTGAGGGTGCCTTCTTCCCAATAATCTTTATAGGAGCCGTTTCGCTTGCCGTCTTTGTAGTTCTCTTCGGAAAATAGTTTCCCGTTTGCTCTGAAGCCTCTAACCGCGCCGTCAGGGATACTGCCGATTATCCTGCTTTCAGTTTTTATACTGCCGTCAGCGCAAGCCAGCTCTGAAATAATCCTCTTTGCCACTTGCTTGTCGTTCTGATAGTAAGTAATTTCAAATTTACCTGTACTCTTCCCGCAGCCCCAAAGGAACAAGGAAATCATTGCAATAAATATCAGGTGCTTCGACATATTAACACTCCTTACTGATAAAACTTGCCGCTGCCTATCCGAGGTTTTTTTTATATTCCCCGGGAATAACCCCTGACTTTTCCAACACATTGAACGCTTCCTGCACTGAGATCTTCTTTATCTCCCCCGCACTGTTCCAGACAGAATAATGCCCGGGGCCGGGCGGGTTCCAGAAAGCAGGGCTTGCCTTTCCAAAAACAGCAAAAGTTCTTGTTCCAACTGCGGCAGCGACATGCAAAACACCTGTATCATTGCAGAGAAATAAATCGCACTGCTTCATATATGCTGCAGCTTTCATAAGGGGCAAGGGATCAAGCAGAATGGCTTCCTGCTTCAAGCCTTTCAACAGTTCGTCTTTTAGCTCAGATTCGGCCTTTCCATAAAACACCAGTAGTTTTAGCTTATACTTTTCGGTTAGCAAGCTGACAAGTGACGCAAAATTTGACGCGCCCCACCTGTTTTCAAATTTCCCTGCTCCGGGATGGATTCCCAACAGAAATTCCCCGGGAAGAACACCCTTTTCTTTGAGCCCGGCAGCGGCCTCCTCTTCGTCCTTCTTTTTTATCGCGGCAATCAGCGAGCGGTCTGAGACTTCGCTAATCCCCAAGGGCTTCAAATACTCCAGATTAACATCCACTTGATGCAATCCTCGAGTCTTCACATTTAGATAAATGTTAAAAAACATTTCTCCGTTCTTGTAAAATATGTCTTCGGTGCCTCCTCCTATTTTTATCCTTGCGCCTGAGAGAAAGGCAATAAAAGCGGAAGAGATGGAAAAAGACACCGTGCAGGGCACGATAGCGACATCAGGTTTTTGCTTTCTCAGATGCCAAAGCATTGCAAAGAAGGTCCAGGGCATTATCAGCGCTTTCCTCGAATTATACTCCAGAACTTCGTCTATGAAAGGATTAGCGCGGGCTATTTCCAGATTTGTTTTTCTCGCCACACAGAGCAGTCTGCAGCCGGGAAAATTTTCTTTCAGCGCCCGAAATATTGGGGAGGTAATAAGCATGTCCCCGAGCTCATTATGCTGCCGGACTACCAGAATCGTCTTAATATTCTTAGCATCAATTCCGGAAGGCGCTGTCTTTTCGGCACGGATAAAGAACCGAAGCAGCCGCTCGGCTTTCTCTCTGACTTTTGCTTCCATGTCCCTCAACCATTTCTTCAAGCAGCACTCTCTTTAATCTGTTTAATCTCTTTTCTAATCCGCAAAATCATTTTTTGAAGTCTTCCGGTCTGGATTTCCATCTGTCGTGTACCCATAACCACTGATCCGGGTATTTCCTCACATAATCTTCAAGCATTTTCGCCCATCTTTGAGTATTAACCAGGACATCAGCCTCAAAGTCCCCCGTGCGCTTGATTTCCAGTTCTTTCTCAATTATCATTCTGTGATGCAAATTGTCTTTTTCTCTCACCATAAAGGTCATAAGAAGCGGGGCGCCGGTTTTTAAAGCCAGAACAGCCGGCCCTCTTTTTGTTCCTGCCTTTCTTCCGAAGAGATCCACAAAAACACCGTCAAACGCCGCGTCCTGGTCCGCAAGCAGCCCAACACCTTCATTTCTTTTTAAGGTGCGCAGGATCTCCCTTATGGTGTCGCCGGTATAAATAACCCTGAGCCCGGTCAGCTTCCTGTATTTAACTATAAGTTTATCCGTGAACGGGTTTGACTGCGGGAAAGCTATGGCCATGCAGAGAAAAAGATGGGGATAAACCATGCCCCCAAGTTCCCAGTTGCCGAAATGAGGCACGATTACCAGCGCGCCCTTCCCCTTGCGCAACGCGGCCCTGAGATTATCTTCGCCTTCAACCTTTACGGTATTAAAAAGCCTTTCCTTATTCGTGAATTTAGGATTAAAGAGAAATTCGACAAAAGACCTTCCGATATTGATAAAAACCGTCTTTATGAATACCTTGAGTTTTTCCTCTTCTTTTTCCGGGAAGGAGAGTTTTATGTTTTTAAGCGCAAGCTCCCTGTGTTTTTTATCAACCCTATAGAGCAGTCTTCCTACCAGAGCGCCAAAAGCCACTGCCATTCTCTGGGGAAACCTGCGCAGAATCAAGCCGGCCAGAACCACAAGCAGATATTGAATATATTGCAGAATTCTTTTTCTCACAAGGTTTTAAGCCTCTCGTCGAATTCCTTCCCGCCTTTTGTTATTTTAAAAGCTATTCTCAGAACATAAACAGGCACTTTAAGTTCTTTAAGATTTTGAAGTTTCAGTTTTACAGCGTCTTTTGCGGTCGTGATAATATAGTCGAAACCTCCGGAGATTTTATTCAACGCCAGGAGGTCGTCTCTTTCGTAATTATGGTGATCCCTATAACGCACAGGGAGCAGTTCAAGCAGTTTATAACGGTAAAGAATACGCTCAAAATAAGTCGGATTCCCTATCGCCGAAAGAGCCAGGACTTTTTTGTTATGAAGCAATTTTAGTTCAAGTTTTTTCCCGGGGTTTTGGAGCCCCTGAAGATCCAGCGGTTCAAAAATACTCTCAACAACCAGAGCCGTGGAATTAATTTTCTTAAGCCTTGCTCTAATCCCTGACGGGTTCCCCTCATCCGCTTTTGAGAGCACTATAATATCAGCTTCTTTGAGCGCGCTTGCCGGTTCTCTAAGCGTCCCGGCCGGAAGCAGCATATCATTCCCAAAGGGTTTAAGACAATCCAGCAACACGATGTCGAGGTCGCGTTTCAGAGAGAGCCTGCGCTGAAAACCGTCGTCAAGAATAACTATTCTCGCGCCAAATTTCTTAACTGCAACCCTGCCGGAATAATACCTGTCGCCGGAAACCAGGACGGGCACAGTTTTCAACTCAGAAGCCATATAGAAAGGTTCATCTCCGGTTTTACCGGGACCGGAAGACTTGTTTGCATAAACAAGTTTTTTGCGGCTCTTTCTGCCGTAGCCTCTTGTAAGAATTGCCGGTTTTGTCCTTTTTAACAGCTTCGCAATGTACATAACCAGAGGGGTTTTCCCTGTTCCGCCTGCCGTAATATTTCCCACGCTGATGACCTTGCA
>JBAXDA010000078.1:0-6560 GCA_037141215.1 Candidatus Firestoneibacteriota bacterium
GGACAGCTATTTGCGTAAACCCGTATTCCTCGTAAAGTTTTTTTGCGGCTTCATTCGAGGCCCTCACTTCCAGTGTGGCAATTTTAGCGCCTTTGCTCTTTCCCAGAGCTAAAAGCTCCAGAATAAGAGCCCTGGCGAGGCCTTTCCTTCTAAACTCTTTTTTAACTGCAAGTGTCACTATGTGTATCTCGTCTACAATCAGCCAGAAGCCTCCATAGCCGGCGACTTCGCCGTTCTCTGTTGCCGTCAGTATAAAAGAGCGATCGGGAGCATTGAGTTCATTTACAAACAACTGCCGAGACCACGGCATTGAAAAAGATTTCGCCTCTATTGCGCAGACTTCATCCAGGTGTTTCTCTTCCATCCTTATAAATTCAGTCATTTTATTCCCAATTCAGCATCTGATTTTCTTACATATAGCGGGAGCAGGGAGCCAAAATCAGGAGCTTGCCCCTGTTTCAGAATAAAAGCTCCCAGTTCTGCTACGCTTACGGCAGAAGGATAAAGTTTTTTCTCCGGCGCCAGACAGCATTCGCCAAGAAGTGCTTTTATCGCAGAAGAATATTTCACGGCTCCTTCTCCCTGGAAAATCAGTTCTTTTGCCCCAAGCGCTGCGAGGACTGCAATAGTTTTTTCTATACCTGCACAGCTTTCCGGAAGCAGTTTAAGCAACTCGCCATCTTTCTCTGTATAGGCTGAATAATAAACCTCGTTCTTCCTGGCATCTCCCATAGGGCAGATTAGTTTCAACTCGGGGCGCGTACCATAAGCCTCTTGTACTCCTCTTTTCCCCTCATAGAACCTGAAGGCTTGCGCATCAAGAGCAGGGACGCCTGCAATCTTAATTCCTGAGGCAAAAGCCAGCCCCTTGGCGTAGCTTACGCCCACCCTTAAAGCCGTAAAGGAGCCGGGCCCAAGAGAAACAGCAATTCCGTTGATTTCGTTTAAATCCAGAGAGGCGTTTAGAAGGACTTCTTTGATATTTCCCGCCAGCAGAGCCGACTGAGAGTCGCCGTTATTTTGTGTTATTTCCGCGAGTATTCGCTTATCACAAAGCACTGCCACGCTGTTTATGCCGGTAGAGGTTTCTATCCCCAGTATGTTCATTTTTCGCGGCCGGTTTCAGGATTTATATTAACAAAACGGAAAACTACCTCGCCTTTTTTGACCAGGCCAAGGTCTTCTCTTGCTATTCTTTCTATTGATCTTAAGTCATATTTTAGCGACCGAATAGCCTCTATTGAGCGCCCGTTATCTTCTTCAATCTTTGCAACTTCTTTCATCAAACGGTGTTTTTCGGTCTTCATCTGTACAAGTCGGATAAGCCCGCGGTTGCCTGCGAGAAAATAATATACCAGACCCAGCACAATGAGCGCGCTTAACAACTTCTTCACTTTATCTCGTAAAGGGTTTTTTTCATACTTTAGTTTGGTCCCTGCGGATAAAGTATAGGTCCTCAGTTTGTTTTTTCTGTTTAGCATAGTGACCTTATGAATCTTTCCCCGTAAAAACCCAGGGCTTTAAGTTTCTTTCCGGAATTTGACTCAAGATAACACCGAACCAGCGGTTCTGTCCCGGAAAGTCTTATCATTATCCACGAATCTCCCGAGAGCAGGAATTTAAACCCGTCGAGGTTATTCATTCCTATTACCTTGAAAGGACCAAATTCTTTTGGAGGCTTGTTTTTAAGCCTTTCAACAAGCTTTGCCTTGCCCTCTTCCGTCAACCGTATATTAGTCCTGCCGGTGGCGACATAACCGACTTCCTTATAGATGCCTTTTAGTATCTCCCCGGCCGTTTTTTTCTCCGAGGCTACCATTTCCAGCATCAGCAGACAGGCAAGCACACCATCTTTCTCAGGAATATGACCGAAGACGGTCAGCCCTCCGCTCTCCTCTCCGCCTATCAGCATATGTTCTTTAAGCATTACTTCACCGATGTATTTGAAACCAACCGGCACTTCGCGTACTGGTACCTTGATTTTCTCCGCCACTTTATCAATAAGATGAGTTGTTGCCACAGATCTTACAACACAGCCGTTCCATCCTCTGCTCTTCTTGAGATAGGCAAGAAGCACCGAAAGAACTTGATTTGGAGTAATAAAACTACCGTCCGCATCAATAATACCGAACCTGTCGGCATCTCCGTCGGTTGACAAACCAATATTCAATTTCTTTTTTCTAACAGCCGCTATAAGCTCCTTCATCTTCTCCGGTGCAGGCTCCGGTGAGGAGCCGCCAAACAGTGCCTCCCTATAATCGTGGAAGACTTCAACACTTTTGCAGCATTCCCGGAGCAGAACATCAAGATACCCCCTGCCGGTGCCATAGAAGAGGTCTACACCCGCCTTGACGCCTGATTTTTTTATCAGCTTAAGATCAACTTTTCTCCTTATATCCTTAAGGTATTCATTACTGAAGTCTACAGCTTGTATCCCGGCTCTAACGCCCGTTTTAATCTTTAGCTCAGGGTTATTCGCATGTCGTTCAATAAAAGCGGTTGTTTCGGGAAGCGCGGGACCGCCCCAAGACGGCGAAAACTTAATGCCGTTATAGGAAGGGGGATTATGGCTTGCCGTAATGTTTATCCCTCCCGCAAGTTTTCTTTCTATTATCTCGAAGGCGATAAGAGGAGTGGGGACATCTCTTGACGTAAGCAGCGTTTTAATCCCGTTGGCTGCAAGGACTTCAGCGCAGGCGGCCGCGTATTTTTCGGAGAGAAATCTCGTGTCATAACCGATTATAACGCCGTTCTTGACTTTGGAGCTCTCTCTCTTTAGTAAATATATAGAAATAGCCTGCGCAGCTTTTCTGACGCCTTCAAAAGTAAAATCATCGCTGATAATACCGCGCCAGCCTGAGGTGCCAAATTTTATCAATATTCCTCCACAAAAGAGTGATTGAACCTGCTCATACTATTTCTGCCATTCCTTTATCAGCGCTGAATATTTCTCAATTATTTTCTTGGCGCCTTCCGCTGTCCTGGCCTCGGCGTTTACATGAAAAAGCGGCCGCTCCCCGTCAGGAATAACTATAACCCAGCCTTCTTTATCTTTAATTTTTATACCGTCAATAAGCTCGGCATTTTTGTCTTTGGAATATTCAATAAGGTTCCTCATTACTGCCCCTTTCACTTCCCATTGGCTCGTAACATGGGAGCGTATCATTACGGGCATTACTATGCTGTCTACCATGGCCGAGGCAGGCTCTTCAAGCATTGAGCAGGCTTCCATCATTTTTACAACAGACATCATGGCGTCAAGCGCAGGCTGAAACTTCGGGAAGATATACCCGCCCTTTCTTTCCCCCACAAGCACGGCTTTGCCTGCATGCGCTACTTCCATCATTGAACGGTGGTTGGTTTTTGTCCGTAGTATTTTACCCTTAAGCTTTGCCGCAAGGTCATCAATAGCGGAAGAAGCCGTAACGGGCACGGCCACCGTGCCGCCGGGGTTGAGTTTCAACGCCATATAGGTAAGGAGGCAGAGCGCCTGGTCTCCCGACAGGAACCGCCCTTTGTCGTCGACCACGAAGATTTTTTCCGACCCCGCGTCGAACATAAAACCGAAATCCGCCTTAAGCGTGGAAGTTATATTGCTCAACTGCCCTATAGAATAATCAAATTCCTCTCTGCTTTTTGTAAGTTTTTCTTCGTCTAAATATGAATTGAGAGCAATAATCTCGCAGCCAAGCTTTCCCAGTATTGAAGGGAAAATAGTGGAAGAGTTTCCGAAAGCATAGTCCACCACTACTTTGAGTTTTCTCTTTTTAATCGCTCCTATATTTACTGCCGCTAAGAATCCTTCTTTGTAATGGTCCACGGCATGCGACGGAAAGGTTATCTCTCCGACTTCATTGTAACGCGCTCTCCTAAAGTCCTCCCTGAAAAAAAGGCCTTCAATACTCTTCTCTTTTGACTTTGGAAGGTCCATCCCGTTCTCATCAAAGAATTTAATATCAATTAGCTCGGGATCGATGGGTGATTTTCTAATATGCAGTCCGCCCAGACAGCGGAGCGGATTCAAAACATATCTCGCTACAGGAATTGGAGTTACTCCCAAATCGGCTACATTTACTCCTGAAGAAAGCAGGCCTGTCATCATAGCGCGATTGGTCATCCTGGAAATTCTGTGATTGTCCCGGGAAGCAAGTATTGTAGAGCCTTTGGGGAGCCCCGCCCCGTAGGCCGCTCCAAGTTTTGCGACAAACTCCGGGGTTATTTCAATGTTGGCCAGTCCCACAACCCCGTAGTCTCCAAAAACCGATCTGCTCCACTTTTCTCCCCAGATAAGACTGGAAGAGAGTATTGCTCCGTCATCCACCTTCTTGTGCGGCCAGAGTTTGACGCTGGCCTTAATAACGGCTTCCCTGCCTATAACACAATTGTCACCGACAACCGCATTCGCTTCCACGGAGCATTTCGCCCCGAGTTCTACTTTTCTGCAAATGATGCTATCCTTAAGGGAAGCTCCCGCGCCTATATAGGAATCATCCCAGAGCACACTACCGCTTATCTTTACCCCTTCTTCTATAACGCAGTTATCTCCTATGCTTGAATGGGATATCTCCGCGTTGGCTTTAACAACACAATTCTTTCCGATAACGACCGGATTCTTAAGGATAGCGGTAGGGTGGATCTTGGTCTCATCGCCAAGCCAGATACCCTTGCCTACCTTATTGGTCTTTTTCCCTGGGATTAAAACTTCAACCTTCCCTTCCATCGCATCATAATGGGCTGTCCTATATTCCGGCAAGCTGCCTACATCTTTCCAGTATCCTTTGGCAATGTAGCCAAAGAGAGCAAGTTTTTTCTCAAGCAAAAGAGGGAAAAGGTTCTTTGAAAAATCAAAATTGGTCTCTAGCGGGATATAATTCAGGACCTCTGGTTCAAGTATGTAAATGCCGGTGTTTATAGTATCCGAAAATACTTCCCCCCAGGAGGGTTTTTCCAAAAATTTTGTTATCCTTCCGTCTTTCTCTGTTATTACCACACCGTATTGCAAAGGTTCTTCTACTCTTGTAAGCACCATAGTTGCCAGGGCTTTCTTTTTCTTGTGATACTCAAGCGCTTTTGTAAGATCAAAATCAGTAAGCACATCTCCGCTTAGGATTATAAAAGTTCCTCGGTCTTCATTCAGGTATTTTTCCGCCGCTTTGACACAGCCTGCGGTGCCCAGCTCTGTTTCTGTCCTTATATAGGACATTCTTACGCCAAACTCAGAGCCGTCACCAAAATAGCCGCTGATAACTTCCGGGTGAAAATAGAGCGCTGTTATTATTTCGGTTAGATTGTGCTTTTTCAGGAGATCCAGAATATGTTCCATCATGGGCTTATTGACTACCGGAGCAACCGGTTTTGGGATATTCGTCGTCAGAGGCCTGAGCCGGGTTCCAAAACCACCTGCCATAATAACTGTCTTCATACGGCCACCTCGCGAGATACAGGATTAAAGAAGGATTTTGCCGGCCTGACACCTTCTGAAGAAGCCGGCCAACAACCATCAGCACATTTTAAAAACTTTACTATTATGATTATATAGCGAAATGAAAAACAAGTCAAGGAAAGACGGAAAGGGAAGGCAAAGTTACTCGGCAACAGCGGTCGTCAGATCGAAACTATACTTGATATCGTCCTTCGTCCCGAGGTTGGTGTCAGGCCCCGCGCTAAGGATGACGCAAACAGTGCTTTTTATCCCTCCCGCTTCAGGTGTTGAAGGAGACTTAAAGTCTATCTCCGTCCCCCAGGCATCCAGGGCTTCCTGTTCTGAAAGATATTTTTTAGCAATCAGAACGCTAAGCCGCACAGGTTCAGAACCGGTTTCATCGTAATATCTTACGGCTTGTGATTTTATGTGACTTATTATCTTTAGAGTTTTTTCAATGTTTGCTTTATCTGTTCCCGGATTTCCCATCATAAAACCGTATATTGCAAAGCCAAGAGCACCGGCAATAAGGACAATTACAATAAGTTTTGAAAGACTCATACTGCCTCCTTTCCTGATTTTGCTCTTAATTATACCACATTGCGCGTTTAATGGCAACTTTCCCGGGGGTTTTGAAGAAAAATATTATTGCTAAGAAGCTTTGGTCTCTTTCTTTTGAAAATTAGGATTAAACTTAAAATAGATAAGAGAGTAGGCGGCAAGCATAATACAGAGTATTACTATGAATAACAGGCGCGGCTTTATTGAATAAAGCACGCCGGCCAGAGTGGCTGCCGGAGCTATCAAGATAAGCTGAAGAGTGGTATAGACTGAGAGTATCCTCGCCCTCGCTTTTTCCTCCATTATGCTCATCGAATAACTTTCCGCTATGGGTCCCCAGAAAGAACCCCAGATATTGTTCATTATGAAACAGATCATTACAAAAACCAGCGTACCCGCCGGTGTAAAAATAAACAGCAGAGTCCCCGCAATAGGCGCCAGGGAAGCTACAAGCATTATCTTTCTGTAATATTCCGGCCTTAAAGTTGAGATAGAAATAGTAGTGGAAGTCAGGAAGACCAGGGAGGTTATAAACGGTATTATGGAGATATCCGAGGGAGCCAAGCCCAGACCTCCT
>JBAXDA010000079.1:0-6489 GCA_037141215.1 Candidatus Firestoneibacteriota bacterium
AGTGCAAAGAGTCGTATGAAGTGTCAAGGGAACTGCTTGAAGAACTCGGCGTAAAACCCAAGGAAGGGGAAAAGGTTGTTTTCTACAGGGGTGTGGGCTGCGCCGCCTGTTCCAATACCGGCTACAAAGGCCGCGCGGCAATTTATGAAGTATTAAGCATGAATGATGAAATAAGAAAAGCCATACTCAAAAAGCAGTCTTCTGCAGACATAAAGAAGATTGCGCTGGACACCGGTATGGTTTCCCTTAGGGAAGCAGGGATAAGAAAAGTAAGGCAAGGGATGACTTCAATAGAGGAATTGTTCAGGACAACAACGACAGACTAGGCCCTGCAGCGGGGGAGTAGTAAAAGCTTCCTAGCAAAGACAAGGTCGGAGGAAAAATGCCGTCAATTAACGAACTGTTAAGAGCTTTATTCGATAAAGGAGCTTCCGATCTGCATATTACCGCGGGAGCGCCGCCGGCTTTAAGAATTGACGGGGATATTGTGCCTCTTTCCATGGATAAACTCACACCGGAAGTCTGCCAGGAACTGATTTATGGCGTACTGACTGACGAGCAGAAAGAGAAATTTGAGAGAGAAGCCGAACTTGACCTCGCTTTCGGCGTTAAAGGCCTGGGGCGCATCAGGATGAATGTTTTCAGGCAGAGAGGCGCAGTAGCCGCAGTGCTGAGGAACATACCGAGCAAGATACCGTCTTTTGAAGAGTTAGGACTTCCGGAGATTATCTCCAAGTATGTCGTAAAACTTCCCAAGGGGCTGGTGCTGGTAACCGGACCTACCGGATCAGGAAAATCCACTACGATTGCTTCCATAATTGATCATATGAACGCGGAGAGAAAGGGGCATATTATTACAATAGAGGACCCTGTAGAATATGTTTACAGCCACAAGAACTGCATCGTTAATCAGCGGGAAATAGGCTCGGACTCGATAAGTTTCGGAGCTTCCCTGAAACATGTCTTAAGGCAGGACCCTGATATTATAGTTATAGGAGAGATGAGAGATCTGGAAACTATCCAGGCAGCTCTTACTCTCGGAGAAACCGGGCATCTTGTCTTTGCCACCCTGCACACTTCCGATACAGTGCAGTCCATCAACCGTATCATTGATGTGTTTCCGCCTCATCAACAACAGCAGGTAAGAACCCAGCTTTCGTTCGTGTTGCAGGCGGTGCTTGCCCAGATGCTTCTTCCCAAAGCGTATTCCGGAGGGCGTGTTGCGGCGATAGAAGTCCTAATCCCGACTAATGCGGTAAGGAATCTTATTAGAGAGGAAAAAGTACACCAGATCTATTCCACTATGCAGACTGCCTCGGAGGAAGGGAACCAAACAATGAACCAGGCGCTGGCAAACCTGTACCTGAAACAGCAGGTTACTTATAACGAAGCCCTGGCAAATTCTCTTGATCCCAAGGATCTGCAGAGAATGATAAAAGGACAATAGAAACAGAGACACCGGAACTTTCTATTTAATACAGGAAGTCCAGGCGGCTCAAGCCGCAGTAAGAAGGAGCGTATCAAATGGCAGTATTCTCATATAAGGCAAAAACAGCTGCCGGGGCCATGGTCAACGGCACTATGGAGGCTGACAGCGACAAGGTTGTCGGAGCAAAGCTCCGGGCGCAGAAACTTCAGCCTGTGCAGATAATCCTCGAGAAAAAAAAGCTGAGTACCGCTTTTAAGATTAAGAGCGTCTCAATAAAGGACCTTGCCATATTCTCCAGGCAGTTCTCCACGATGATAAGCGCCGGTGTTCCGGTGCTGCAAAGCCTTAATATAATACGCGATCAGGTTGAAAATAAAACACTTGCCGAAATAGTCAGCAAGGTAAGGGACGATATAGGTCAGGGCTCGACGCTTTCCGACGCCCTGGCAAAATTTCCTACCGTATTCTCAAATCTTTATGTCAATATGATAAAAGCCGGGGAATCGGCGGGCATTCTTGACGGCATACTGCAGAGGCTTGCAACCTACCTTGAAAAGTCAGATGCGCTTAAAAGAAAAATAAAATCAGCCATGATGTATCCGGTCATGGTCCTTTCGGTCGCCATAGGAGTTACGGTTTTCCTGATGGTAGCGGTCATTCCGACCTTCAAAGATGTTTTCAGCAGCTTTGGAAAAGAACTGCCTTTGCCGACGCGTGTTGTCATTCAGATAAGTGAATTCATGATGAAATTTTTCATGCCTCCACAGGTCTTCATTGAAGCGGCCGTGATTATAGGCAGCGTGCTGGGTATAAGATCTTTTATGAGGACCAGGAAAGGACAGATGTTCTGGAACGGGCTTCAGCTTAAAATGCCCATGTTTGGGATCCTCATCAGAAAAGTTGCTATTGCGAAATTCGCCAGGACGCTCGGAACTCTCATAAAATCCGGAGTCGCTATTCTTGAAGCTCTGGAGATAACTGCTAAGACAGCGGGAAATGTTGTAGTTGAAGAGGCGATACTTAAAGCAAGAGCCAGCATCAGGGAAGGGGAGAATATTACGGAACCGCTGAAAGCCAGCGGAATTTTCCCGCCTATGGTGGTCCAAATGGTCGCTGTGGGAGAGGAAACCGGAACGCTTGATGATATGCTAATAAGGTCAGCTGATTTCTATGATGAAGAAGTGGATACGGCGGTATCCGGACTTACCTCCATGCTGGAACCTTTGATAATGGCTTTCCTCGGCGTAATGATAGGAGGAATAGTAATTGCGATGTTTATGCCGATGTTCTCGATGAGCGATGCGGTCGGTTAAGGAAAGGCTTTAAAAAATGCTTCTCATACCAGGGCTTATAAAACGCGACCTGCTCGCGGTTGAAAAAAAACTCGGTGTATACGCGCGCAAAACGGAAAATATCCTTCCCGGTGTCAAGAATTTCATTATGAACAGAGGGAAACGGATAAGGCCGTCCCTGCTTCTGCTTTCCTACCGGCTTTTCAAAGGCATAAACTCAAACGGAACTCTAAAACACGCCATAAACACCGCAACAATAGTCGAACTGCTTCATACCGCGAGTCTGTTTCATGATGATGTTATTGAGGGCGCCGGTTTGCGCCGCGGCAGAAGAACACTGAATGCCGCTTTAGGAGACAAGACTGCGGTTCTGGTCGGAGACCTCCTAAGCGCTTTTTCCACAAGCATTGTATTTGAAACCAAGAACTTTGAAGTGCTTAAAGCAGTCTCGAAGGCCTCCACGCTTATCTGCGAAGGAGAGATAGAAGATGTAGTCAATTCCTTTAATTCCGCGCTGAAAGAAAAACAGTACTTTGTGCTTATCAGGAAAAAAACAGCGGCGCTCTTTACGGCCTGCAGTGAAATAGGGGGCATAATAGCAGGGGCCGGTCCCCGGCAAATACGGGCCATGCGGAACTACGGGCTTAATCTGGGCATTGCTTTTCAGGTTGTTGATGATATCCTGGACTATACCGCCGCCGAAAAAGAATTCGGGAAACCCGTGCTTTCCGATCTTAAAGAAGGGAAGATAACACTTCCGATAATATACGCCCTTAAAAAGGCGGGTAAAGTAGACAGGGACAGGCTGCTCTGCGTAATCAGCAATCTCAAGAACAGGAAACCCGCCAACGAAGCTATGATGAAGGAAGTAAAATCCATTTTGCTGAAATATGACTGTCTGACGCGTTCTTACAAAAGCGCGTTGAAGTACGTGGATAAAGCGAAGCATTCATTAAAACGCCTTCCAGACAATGAATTTAAACTGGCCTTGATAGAGATCGCGTCTTTTGTAATAAAAAGAGAGTTCTAACGATATAGACTTTCTCGGCAGGCTTCTGATATAATACCTCTGTTTCCGGCTATATTTTGGCAATATTTTAAAGGCAAAAGGAGAGATTGAAGATGGATATGAAAGCAAAACTCAATATGAATGTTGTCAATGCCCCAATGTCAGGTATCAGAAAGATAGCGGATTCAGTAGCCCAAATGAAAGGAGTTATCAGGTTTGACCTGGGGGAGCCGGATTTTGACACACCCTTGCATATTAAAGAGGCGGCTATAAAAGCAATAAACGACGGTTTTAGCCACTATACCATGGGCCCGGGGATTCCGGAGCTTAGAAAAGCTATCGCGGAAAAACTAAGAAAAGACAACGGCATGGAGTATGATTCCGAAACCGAAATCTGCGTAACCGCCGGAGGAGTGGGAGCGATTTATTCTGGCTTGCAGTCAATTATAAATCCGGGGGATGAAGTAATTGTGTCGGATCCGGTCTGGCCGTTTTATCTCGGCATACTCGCAATACTTGAAGCCAAACCCGTACTGGTCACACTCAAAGAGAAAGATAAATTCAATATGCTCCCGGCCGAAGTGGAAAAGAAGATAACGCCTAAAACAAAATGCATAGTCGTGAACTCGCCAAACAACCCCACCGGCGGCGTTATGTCGGAAGAGAACCTTAGAGGCATTGCGGAACTGGCGAAGAAACACGGCATCTTTGTTTTCTCGGATGAATCCTATGAGAAGCTCATACTCGGCGGGACAAAGCATCTGAGCATCGGATCCCTGCCCGGAATGAAGGACCTTACTGTAAACCAGTTCACGCTCTCCAAAACCTATGCTATGACCGGCTGGAGGCTCGGCTACTGCGCAGCTCAGAAGGACCTGATGGTGCCCATAAAGAAGGTCAGCCTGTATTCCATTACGCACGTGAGTTCAATAGTCCAGAAAGCGGCGGTCGCGGCGATAACCGGACCTCAGCAATGCGTCTCAGATATGGTCTCGGAATTTAAAGCGCGTGGAAAAATACTCGCGGACGGCCTTAATGCTACCGGCAAGATATCCTGCATTATGCCCGAAGGCGCTTTCTATGTCTTCGCAAATATAACGAAACTCAACATGAAATCTGAAGACTTCGTATTGAAGATGATCAAAGAAGCGGGTGTTTCCGGTATAAACGGTTCCGCTTTCGGCGACAGCGGGGAAGGCTATGTGAGGTTCTGTTTTGCCAACTCCCAGGAGAATATAAAGAAAGCGGTTTTGAAAATACAGGATTTTGTAAAAACGCTATAAAGTTAATAACGCTTAAAAGCTGAGATTTTAAACGTTAGAGGAAGGTAAAAATGGGAAACATCGGATTGCCAGAGTTGATAGTGATACTTGTAATTGCTTTGCTTGTTTTCGGCGCCGGCAGGCTTCCTGAAGTCGGGGCTCAGATTGGTAAGGGTATTAAAGAATTCAAAAAAGCTATGAAGGATGACGGAGAAGGGAAGAAAAAATAGGATTATGTTTTCGCCTTTTGTAAAACAATAAACTCATACAGCCCTTTGGGCTTGCGGAGTTCATTAGGAAAACCCTGAAGTTGAGGCCTAAGCCGTCGCTTGTTTTTACCTAAATACATCAAGAGAAAAGGCTAGTCTGAATTCTGCCGAAGAAATACTCAAAACTCCCCTGTAAACGGAATAAAAAAAGGAAACGCAATGACATCCAAAGAAATAATACTTGCGGCTTTGCGTAAAAAACCGGAAGAACGCTACGGCTGTTTTGAACAGTTTTGGAAGGAAGTTTTGCGGGAAGACTGCTGGGGTAAAAAGGGATATCCGGTTGGTATATCGCCTGAGATTTACTTTGACCTGGATATTAATCTTGTAGGGGGTTGGTTCGAGACTGATTCTTTCATCGGAGTTAATGAAATAATAGAACAAAATAGTGAGTGGGAAATTACTAAGAGCGGAAGCGGTCAGATAATGAAGCGCTACAAAGACAAGACAGGTGTTCCGGAGCATATAAGCTTTGAATTGACAGGCCCGGAAATTTGGAACAAGAAATACCGTGAGCCGCTCCTTTCTCTTGACCGCAGGCGCCTTGATTTTGAGGGAATTCGCCGCTATATGGCGCTGGCAAGACAGAACAAAAAATGCGCGGTCCTATGTGGATCTTTTATTATGGAGATTTCCAGGAACAAGATAGGCGATGAGAATTTCCTTCCGGCTACTCTCCTTGAGCCGGAATGGATAAAAGATTTTTTCCGGGTTTATACGGATTTCTGTATCAGGCACTGGGAGTGTTTGTTCAAGGAAGTTGGCAAGCCTGATGCAATGTGGGTCTTTGACGATATGGCCTATAAGAACGGGCCGTTTATGAGCCCGGATTCAATGCGGGAGCTGATTCTTCCCTACTGGAAGGAGTATCTTGACTACTTTCACTCAAACGGCCTGCCTGTTTTTCTGCATTCCTGCGGAGATGTGAGAAAATGTATGCCGCTTATTATTGAGGCGGGCTTTGACTGCCTGTATCCCATGGAAGCAAAAGCGGGGGTGGATGTAATTGAGTTGGCAAGGGAATATAAAGATAAAATCGATCTGCCTTTTTTTATCATGACGAGAGCGGATAGTATTATCGATGAAGACAAGATTAAGCTTCTTAAGGAAACGGGGTGTGTGACAATTGGTATAGGTGTCGAATCTGGAAATGAAAACATCCGGATGAAATTGTTGAATAAAAAAATTCCAAATTACAATACTGTTCGAGAAATGCAAGAAAAATTAG
>JBAXDA010000080.1:0-6439 GCA_037141215.1 Candidatus Firestoneibacteriota bacterium
TTTTCAATTGTTCCTTCGTCAATTTTCCTAACTTATAGTTATCAGCTCCATATCAGCGCTAAATTTCTTTTCGAAATATCTTTTTATTTTCGCATTCTCGGGGTTTGCGAGCAGCGGATCAACAGATACCAATTTGAAAGCCTCCTGCCTCGCAAGTTCAAGCACCTCATTATCTCTTGCAAGGTCAATTAACTTAAGGTCAAGCTCCCCATGCTGTCTCTGGCCAAAAAGTTCTCCGGGTCCGCGTATAGCCAGATCCGCCTCGGCAATCTTGAAGCCGTCATTAGTGTTCTCCATTATTTTCAGGCGCTTAAATGCGTCGCTCGAAATATTCCAGCTTGTCATAAGGAAACAGAAAGATTTCTTTGCTCCTCTCCCTACCCTCCCGCGCAGCTGGTGCAGTTGCGCAAGGCCGAAGCGCTCCGTGTGCTCTATGAGCATTACCGTCGCGTTAGAAACATCAATTCCTACTTCTATAACAGTGGTGGAGACAAGGATGTGAATCTGACCGGATTTAAAACCGGCCATTATGCTGTCTTTTTCTTCCCCCTTCATCCTGCCGTGAATAAGCCCTACCCTGTAAGTCGGGAAAACTTTACTCTGCAGGTAGGCGGCCTCGGTCTCGGCCGCTTTCAGGGTAAGCTTGTCGGATTCTTCCACAAGAGGATAAACAACATACGCCTGCTCTCCGGCTTCCAAGCGGCTTCGCATAAAAGTATACACATCCTCTCGCCTTTTCTCGTAGACCCATTTTGTGTAAATCGGCTGTCTGCCTTTGGGGAGTTCGTCAAGCACGGACAGGTCGGTATCTCCGTAGAGGGTAAGCACCAGGGCTCTCGGGAACGGGGTAGCGGTCATCATCAGGCAGTCAGGAAAAATTCCCTTGGCCTCAAGGGACATTCTCTGGAAAACCCCGAATTTATGCCTTTCATCAATCACAATAAATCCCAGGTCTTTGAACTCCACATCTTCCTGTATCAAGGCGTGCGTCCCAATCACCAGAGCTGCCTCTCCGCTTTTAATGACCGAGAGCGCTTCTCGCCTTTGTTTTGCGGTAAGTTTGCTTGTAAGCAGGATAATTTTTTTATCGCTATTGATCAGTTCAAGCATTTTTTTATAATTTACATAATGCTGTTCGGCAAGTATTTCCGTAGGAGCCATTATCGCCGCTTGATAGCCGTTCTCAAGGACCTTAAGCTGGGAAACCAGAGCGACTATTGTCTTGCCCGAGCCCACATCCCCCTGCAGCAGCCTGTTCATCGGGGTCTTTCGGTTAAGATCTTCACTTATCTCTTCTATAACCTTCTTTTGCGCTCCCGTGAGCTCAAAGGGGAGTTTTGAGATAAGTCCGGCTCCCGCTTTGGGGCTTACAGAGTATTCTCTGTTCTTTACCTTTCTTCCCAGATACATCTTTCTTTTTGCAAGAAAAAGCTGCAACAGGAAGAGTTCATTGAAAACCAGCCTTCTTCTGGCTTTTTCCAGTTCCTCCGCGGTTTCCGGGAAATGGAATTTCATAACTGCTTCTTTCATCCTAAAGAGGTCATATTTAACGGTTGTTTCGGCAGAAAGCATTTCCTCGACTTCTTTCAGGCGGGAATCAATCAGGGTCCTGGCAGCTTCACGGAAGAATTCATGTGAAAGTATTTTTGTGGCTTTATAGAAACCGAGTATCTTTCCTTTTTCAAGAAGAGCATTCTCTTCTTCGGTGACAAACTCGTAAGCTCCGGTAGTTCCCGTAATCTGAAGCCCCCAACGCGTGGCTTCAACCGTGTCGTGGAGCAGAACCAACTGCCCTGTTTTAAAAACACCTCTCAGATAAGGCCGGTTGTACCAGATCCAGGTCAAAACTGCCCCGCTCTCATCGTCAACGGTAACCTTGATAATGCTCCTGCCGGGACGCTTGAGTTCGTCAACCAGAGTTATTCTTCCTTTAATAAAGCATTTAGCACTTTGTTCTGCCAGCTTAATAGGGGTAAGCAGGCTCTTGTAGATATGCCATTTTGGAAAAAACATAAGCAGCTCGAGAGCCGAGCGTATTCCTATCCGCTTCAGGGAAGAAGCTCTGACCGGACCGATGCCCCTGATGTATCTGAGTTCATTGTCCTTTTCGGGGTCTTCTATGTTTTTCTGTTGACTTTTGAGTGTCATTACAATATAATCTAACATATTGAGGGCTGTTGAAGCAAATATGTTCTCTAAACAGCCCTAAATCCCGAGATTTGGAAGCAAATGGAGGGATTGATATGATAACTGGATTTGAATTAGCTCCGGGAGGAAATAATGTCTAAGATATGCACAATCTGCGGAAAAAAAGTGATGTTTTTAAACCAGGTATCTCACGCCAAGAATGCCTCGAGAAGAAGCGCCTTACCCAATCTCCGTATGGTGAACGGTAAAAGAGTATGCGCAAAATGCTTGAAAGCTGGGAAAGTAAACAGGTAGGCTGAAAAGTTCATAAAGTTCATAAAGTTCAAGGGCGCTCAATCGAGCGCCCTTTTTTTTAACATGATACCGCGTCTTTAATCTATTGTCGCTATCGCCTCTATTTCGACATCTACATTTTTTGGCAGGCTGGCAACTCCTATAGTGGAACGCGCGGGATAATTTGAAGTGAAATACTGACCGTATACTATGTTCATAAATTTAAAATTATTCATATCTTTGAGAAACACTGTCGTTTTTAAAACTTTCTCCAGGGAAGAACCGGAAGCTTCAAGCACGATTTTTAGATTGTCAAGTATTCTTCTGGTCTGGGTTTCGATTCCGGAATAGTTCACGCTTCCTGTTTTTGGGTCAACGGGTATCTGTCCGGAGACAAAAAGAAGATTCCCACATCTGACGGCCTGGGAATAGGGGCCTATGGGCTTAGAAGCATCAGGAACCTGTATTGTTTCCTTCGGCATATTTACCTCCGGTAAATGTGACCATACATATTAGAGTGAAGCGATTACACGGATTAAAAATATTGTTTTATCAGCGTAATCAAAATCTTTTCATCAGTTTAGTCAATGTTATCTTGTCAAACACTGCAATATTTCTCCAATATACATCCTGTGATAATCTTTACCGGGGTAATTCTTGTTTATTTCATGATCAAGAAACTGCGCGGGGTTAAGATCCTGATAATACATTTTCTTGCATTGCATTACTATCCTGGCTTCTTTAAAGTAGGTGCCAAGGTTGCTGAAAACAGGCGTCAACCCCGTCTCTTCCGTCTTGTCCATATCCCTGCCGGACTTTGTACCGCAGATACTTAGTTTATCTCTGAATTTTTCTTCAAAAAATGAAAGAGTAAAGAGTTCATTTTTCTGAAGGAACTCAAAGGTATACCTGTTTGGCCTGACAAAAATGAAACTAACCGGTTTATGCCAGAGGACACCCAGCCCGCCCCAGCTGGCCGTCATCATATTGTATTTATCCTGCACACCTGCAGTAATTAGCATCCAGTCTTTCCCTATCAGCTTGAAAACATTATCGTTGAGTTGTTCAGGGTTTAAATTGGTGTACCTTACTGCCATAACAGCTCCTTTGATTCAAATTCTCTGCTCTCAGTTATTTCAAATATGGTCGGGGCGACACGATTTGAACGTGCGACCCCTTGCTCCCAAAGCAAGTGCTCTAGCCACCTGAGCTACGCCCCGAAGGAATACTATTATCCGACAAAATAAACTGCACGGATTACTAAATCTGATTTGCCGTAGAACCGTCTAATAGATTTTAACAGAAGAGACCGGGTTTTGCAAACAAAAAGAAACCAAGCCCTTATAGAGGCTGATTTAGAAAGGCAATTCAACTTTTTTTAGACATATTATATTTTTTATTCAAGCCCCAGGCTTTTTCCTTTGCAAGAAGAGTTCTGACAAGTTTTTTTGAATTTTTAAGGGCTCTGCCTCTGTGACTTATGTTATTTTTTTCCGCCAAAGACATTTCAGCGAATGTTCTCACGCAGCCTGCAGGCATAAAAACAGGATCATACCCGAAACCCTTTTTACCCCGCGCTTCCGTTGTTATGATTCCCGCTACCCTGCCCTCAACCGACCTGACTTTCCCTTCAGGCAGAGCAAGAGCAACAACGGTACGAAAAACAGCTTTTCTCTTCCGTAAAGGGACCTTCTTCATTAAGCGGAGAAGTTTCCTGCAGTTGTCTTCATAAGTAGCCCCGTAACCCGCAAATCTTGAGGAATAAACGCCCGGCCTGCCATGCAGGGCTTTAACTTCCAAGCCGGTGTCATCCGCAAGAGCCGGCTTGCCCGTAAACCGCGCAATTGCGAGCGCTTTTTTACAGGCATTTCCCTTTAGGTCAGGCTTGTCTTCCCTTACTTTGGGGTATCCCGGAAAACTGTCCAGCGTCAGTAACACCACAGCGGGTATCCTGAGCGCTTTTCTTATCTCCCGGACCTTGTCGCGATTTCCCGTAGCAAGGACAATTTTCAACTTTTTAGCGCCTTTTTTTGAAGCGCTATTATCTCTTTAATTCCTTTAGCCGCCAAGCCGAGAAGTTTATCAATATCCTTCCTGCTATAGGGTTCTTTTTCTGCGGTTCCCTGTATCTCAACATATTTGCCGGAACCCGTCATTACAACATTCATATCAACCTCGGCTTTTGAGTCTTCTTCATAGCAGAGGTCAAGCAGGCTCCTGCCTTCCACTATACCTACGCTGATTCCGGCAACAAAATCTTTTATGGGGTTCTCTGTTATCAGTCCTTTTCTCAGAAGAAATTTCACGGCATCGTACAAAGCCACAAAGGAACCGGTTATGGAAGCTGTGCGCGTTCCTCCATCAGCCTGGATCACATCACAGTCAAGAAGAATACTTCTTTTCCCCAGTTTCTTTAGGTCGACACAGGAACGCAAGCTTCTCCCTATCAGGCGCTGAATTTCGAGAGTACGGCCGGAGGCCTTACCCTTCTGCGCTTCACGGTTATTTCTTCCGTGCGTAGAACCGGGGAGCATGCCGTATTCCGCAGTAACCCAGCCCTGCTGGCCGGTTCTCAAAAAGGGAGGAACCTCTTCAACTACTGTAGCAGTGCAGATAACTTTTGTAAAACCGCAGGAAATAAGCGCAGAACCTTCAGAATAGCGGATATAATTCCTGAGTATTTTGACAGGCCTGAGTTCACCTGCACTTCTACCGTCAATTCTCATAGTTTTTTACTCCACATTTAAGAGCTTTACTTTATTTATTTTCTGCTTGAGCAATACAGAACCCATTTTTTTAAATTTTTCAGGGGCATCGGTAACATAAAAACGGTATTTTGGCTTATTCCCGCAGGTTCTTAAAATACCCAGGGAGGCAAGTTCTCCGGCTACGGTTTTTGCCGTTTCGGTCGCTGAGTCCACCAGTTTCACACCCTTCAAAACCTTTTGGATGGAGTCCTTCAGGAAGGGGTAATGGGTGCAGCCCAGCACAAGAGAGTCAATTCCCTCCTTCTTAAAACCCGCCAGATATTCCCTGCTCACCAGTGAGGTGACAGTGTTGTCCAGCCAACCTTCTTCAACCAGCGGCACAAATAGCGGGCAGGCTTTACTGAAAACTTTAAGGCGCGGATTAAATTTGTGAATTGCTTTTACATAGGCTCCGCTCTCAACGGTGCCGCGGGTTCCTATAACGCCTATCCTGCCATTCTTTGTCAGAGCAGAGCCTGCCTTTGCCCCCGGTACGACCACCCCTATCAAAGGAACAGTAAAGATTTTTTTCAGCGCCGGAAGACTTAAAGCAGAGGAGGTATTGCAGGCTATTACAATCAGCTTTACATTTTTTTTAAGAAGTTGTTCAATGTTTTGCGTTGAAAGCCTGGTTACGGTGCTTTTTGATTTTGAGCCGTAAGGCACATGCTTCGTATCTCCGAGATAAACTATATTCTCCTGCGGCAGGCGCGCGATTACCTCTTTCATGACGGACAGCCCGCCAAGACCGGAATCAAAGATACCTATCGCTCTTTCATTTTTCATTTTAAGTTTAACTTCCCTGCGGTATTTATGTGTCCCGCGATTGTCTGGAGCTCTTTTCCTTCTACCAGCAGTTTAACAAACTCAATATCACGGAAGTTATAGGTAAGGGTATTTTTTATGCAGTTCAATGTGTCAAGTTCCCCTTTTGAACCTCCGGCATGCGAGGAAACAAGAGTTTTGTCAAAATCAATATAAACACAATTTTTATCGTCAAGAAAGATATTCCGCACCTTCACACCGGCAGGAACCGCATTGACAACATTGCCTTTCGAGGTCCTGACTCCCGTTTCTTCAACGGCAGTTTTTATGTCGTCAAGCAAAGTTGAGCCGCCGGAGAACTCTCTTGTTTCGTAGGCTGTATTGCCGTCCGCATCCAAGCAATAAATCCTCATTTGTATTTTACTGTGCTTTTCCCGGATTAGCGAATGTCCTGATTTAAGCAGAACATTCTTAAACAGCATATATGCGGTTAATGCCAGCACGAG
>JBAXDA010000081.1:0-6431 GCA_037141215.1 Candidatus Firestoneibacteriota bacterium
GTATCTCCGACATCCGTGATGAATCCGATAAAGACGGGATGCGTATCGTAATTGACCTCAAGAAAGAAGAGAACTCCCAAATAATTCTAAACAACCTTTATAAGCATACTTCCATGAAGACTTCCTTCGGCGTTATTATGCTTGCGCTTGTAGACCAGCAGCCGCAGATACTTAATCTTAAAGGCATGCTTGCGCAGTATGTCGAGTACCGCAAGAAGGTTGTTGTGAGAAGGACAAAATTTGACCTGGACAAAGCCGAAAGCAGGCTCCATCTCCTGGAAGGATTCATGAAGGCCCGCAAGGCTAAAGACATTGTTCTGAAAATAATAAAGGACTCGGAAGACAGGGAGGACCTTAAGAACAATCTTATGAAGCGGCTGAAACTCTCAATGATTCAGGCCTATGCCGTGGGCGACCTGCGAGCCTGGCAGTTAACAAAACTTGAATTGAACAGAATGGAAGAAGAATACAAGGGACTGTTGAAATTCATTGAAAAGCTCAAAGACATACTTGCCGATTCAAGGAACGTGCTTGCGGTTGTTAAAGAAGAACTCCTTGATATCAAAACAAGGTACGGCGATGAAAGAAGGTCCCAGATAATAGCAAAGCAGGCCGAGATCAACATAGAAGACCTGATAAAAGATGAAGAGGTTGTGGTTACCATGTCCCATCTCGGCTATGTAAAACGCCTTCCGGTCACTTCCTATAAAGCGCAGAAACGCGGAGGCAAGGGTGTTACTGGAACGGAGACAAAAGATGACGACTTTGTAGAAGACTTGTTCGTTACCACTACAAAAGACTATCTTATGTTCTTTACTAACAGAGGCAAAGTCTACTGGCTAAAAGTGTATGAGATACCGGAGGCCGGCAGGTATTCAAAAGGCAGGCCGATAGTAAACCTTATTAAGCTTGAGACCCAGGAACAGATAACTGCGGCTATTTCAGTGAAAGAATTCAAAGCCACCTCCTTTGTAGTAATGGCCACAAAACATGGAATGATCAAGAAAACAAAACTCTCCGAGTTCTCAAACCCCAGGTCTTCGGGTATTATCGCATTGCGCCTGCGGGACGGGGACGAGCTGATTGGAGTAAAGATAACGACCGGCAAGCAGGATGTCATGATGGCCACCAGAAACGGCTATTCTCTCCGCACCAAGGAGAATGATATAAGGGAGATAGGAAGGTCGGGGATTGGCGTGAAGGGCATGAAACTTGGCAAGAATGATTTCATAATCGGAATGGAAGTCGCGGCCGAAAAAGCCAGCCTCCTTACCGTGACCGAGAGAGGTTTCGGGAAGAGGACAGACCTTGGCGCCTACAGGGTTCAAGGCAGAGGCGGTAAAGGGCTGATAAATATAAAGACCAGCGAAAAAACCGGGCTGGTTATCGGAATTAAGGAAGTCCATAATGACGATGAAGTGATGGTCATGACCACTTCCGGGGTCGTTATCAGAAGCAAGGTCTCTGATATAAGAATGACCGGAAGATCTACTTCGGGCGTCAGACTGATAAGGCTTGCCGAAGGCGACAAAGCAACTGCTGTTGCTCGCCTCGCCTCAAAAGACGAGGAAGTGGGGGGGAAATAGGATGAAGGCTTTTATTGCAGTCATAATACTGTCGGCTGCTTTCTCCGCTGCCGGCGCAGAATTGAGCAGAGCTGAGTGTTTTAAAAGAGGGCATGAAGCCGTGGAAGGCGCGGAAAAAATCAAATGGTTCAGTAAAGCTCTTGAACTCTGCAGAGAAGACGAAAAAATCCCTAAAGCCTGGGCTTATAACAATATCGCTTTTACTCACATCAGGAATAATAAGTGGGACGAAGCCCTGCCTTTGCTGGAAAAGTCCGTTGCGGAGAATGAAAAGATAGATGTCGCCTGGAATAACCTCGGCATTGTTTATGAGAACCTTTTTTACGGCGCTAAGGAGAATAAAAGGGATTTCCTTTTAAAGGCCCTCCGGGCTTATGAAAAGGCCATTGCCTTAAAACCTGAGATGGAAATATACGGCCTTAACAAATCCAGAGTGAAAGCTCTGGCTAAGGTCTTTGATGAAGGCAAAAAACCGGAAGTTAAATGACCGCAGGAACTCTCTATATTGTTTCTACCCCCATCGGGAACCTCGAAGATATTACCTTGAGGGCGATAAGCATCCTTAAAACAGTCGACCTTATTGCGGCTGAAGATACGCGGCTTACCGGCAATCTCCTTAAGCACTTCGGCATTGAAAAAAAACTTACAAGTTATTATGAATACAACAAAGGCTACAAAGGCGGATTTCTGATAGCGCTTTTAAAAGAAGGGAAGAATATCGCTGTTGTCTCTGATGCCGGCACTCCCTGCATTTCAGATTCCGGATATATGCTTGTTGATGAGGCGCACCGCTCCGGGATACCGGTAGTTTCTGTGCCGGGGCCCTCCGCGGTGGTCTCGGCTTTGAGCCTGTCAGGGGTGAATACCGACAGGTTTATCTTCCTAGGATTTCTGAAGAAAAAACCGTCCAAGAAGAAAAAGGAGCTTGAAGCCTTTAAGGGTTCCGAACTTCCTCTTGTGTTCTTTGAATCACCCTACAGGATACTTGAAACTCTGGAGAATCTCAAAGAAGCCCTCGGAGATTGTTTTGTGGTGGTTGCGCGGGAGATGACCAAGAAATTTGAAGAGGTTGTAAGAGGCTCCCCCGAGGAATTAAAAAAATATTTTGAAGCTAAAAAAATCCTGGGTGAGTTTGTGGTGGTAGTTAAACAAAAAGAGGCCGGAAAAGAGGAAGAGTAAATGCGCCTGATACGGTTCCTTACGGGAATTATCCTGGCTCCGCTCGCAGTCCTGCTCCTGTATTCCTTTGTCCGCTCTCTCGGCACCCTCCGCGAAGCAAACATCACCGAACTTTGGTTTCTCGGAGGTTTTTTAAGTTACATCCTCCTGCATTTCTCGCTCTATAAGCCTGTTTTTATACATGTAATGGCGCATGAGCACACGCATGCCCTCTGGACCGTGATCTTCGGGGGGAGAGTTTCTGCCATAAATATTTCCGGCCAGGGAGGGAATGTTAAGGTCAGTAAGGCTAATTTTCTTACCATACTAGCCCCGTATTTTTTCCCTTTTTATACCGTCGTTCCGCTGCTTTACGAGCCCTGGCTTATGCCTGCTGCCAAGAATTGGAATACTGCGCTCATAGGATTTACCCTCAGTTTTCACCTGGTACTCACTCTGTTTTCCATGAAACAGAAGCAGAGTGATTTCAAAGAAGTAGGAAAGCTTTTCTCCCTGTCTTTCATTCTTTGTGTTAATATATTGGTGGTAGCCGGTATTTTTGCGGTTGTTTCTCCAAAATACGAACTTCTTGCTTTTGCAAATGAAATAGGCGAGGTGTTCAGGTTTATATCCGGAAAGTAAGAACAGGCTTTTAGAAAAAACTCGCCGGCAGTCAAGGCCTTAATCGCTTTTCGTTTGTCGGTTCTATTGGAGGCTGTTCATGAAGAGCAAAATAAAAATAGCCCTGACTATGGGAGATGCAGCCGGGATAGGCCCTGAAGTGGCTGCCAGGTCCGTAAGAATAATAAAGAAATTCTGCGCTCCGCTGGTAATTTGTGACGCGGTTTTTTTTACCAAAGAGGCCTCTAAATTTGGGATTGATATAAGCGGCGCGGAACTGCTTGACCTTAAAAATATCAATAATAAAATAAAGCCTGGTCGCGTCAGCGCGGCTGCCGGGGCGGCCGCGGCGGAATACATTGCAAAGGCGGCAGAACTGGTGCTGTCCAAAGAAGCGTCCGCAATGGTTACGGCCCCCATAAATAAGGAAAGTTTGAACAAAGCAGGCCTGAATTTTCCGGGACACACGGAAATGCTCGCGAAGCTTACCGGGGCCGGAGAGTTTGCCATGATGCTTGCCGGAGGAGGTTTAAGGGTGGTACTGGCAACGACGCATACTTCCTTGAGAAATGTCCCGCGTCTTATAACCGCGAGAAATGTTTTCTCCAAGATAAGCCTCACGCGCGAATGGCTAAAAAAATATTTAAAGTTAAGACATCCCCGTATCGGTGTTGCGGGACTGAACCCGCATGCAGGCGACGGAGGGCTCTTCGGGGATGAAGAAAAAAAGGAAATAATACCCGCCATCAAGCTTGCCGAAAGAAGATTTGGCAAAGGCATTACCGGGCCGGTTGCCCCGGATATCCTGCTTTACAAGGCCAAGAAAGGCCACTTTGACGCTGTTCTCTGTATGTATCACGACCAGGGGCTGGTAGCCCTTAAGATGGAAGCGTTCGAGAAAGGTGTCAATATAACACTCGGCTTGCCAATAATAAGGACCTCTCCGGATCACGGAACAGCCTATGATATCGCAGGCAGGGGAGCGGCAAATCCCGAAAGTTTTATTGAAGCCGTAAAAACGGCTGTTTTTCTGGCAGAACAGGCCTGAACTATAATTGACAAAGCGGCCAATTATAGATATAATAATAACGGTAAAATCCAGCATTAACAAAAGGAAAAGATGAAGTGCCCATTCTGCGGGTTTAAGAACGATAAAGTCCTTGATTCAAGGGAAAGCAAGGACGGACAAGCCGTACGACGCAGAAGGGAATGCTTAAAATGCTCAAAAAGGTTCACAACTTATGAGCAGGTTGAGCAGCTGCTGCCGGTAGTGGTTAAAAAAGACGGCAGACGCGAGACCTTTGACAGGTTCAAAATACTTAATGGAGTCAAAAAAGCCTGTGAAAAGAGGCCGGTGAGCATTGATGCCATGGAATCCCTGGTTTCAGATCTTGAGAGGGACCTGCAGTCAAAACTGGAAAAAGAAGTCAACGCTTCTATAATCGGCGATATGATAATGGTAAGGCTTAAAAAGTTGGATGATGTAGCTTATGTCAGGTTTGCTTCAGTCTACAGGCAGTTTAAGGATATAAGCGAGTTTATGAGCGAGATTAAGAAGATCCTTAACTGATAATTTACACGAGAACCTGATTCTGAAATTTTCTGCTCGGTTCTGCGTGCCTCGAGTCGGGCGCGGGTTTTCAACAGCCGGAAAGGGAGGGTCTGAAGTATGTCGATGAAAAAAAAGCTGGCTCAGATGCTCGTCGATGAAGGCATACTTTCCGATAGCCAGCTGCAGGAAGCACAAAAAGAATCAAAGAACAGCGGTATAAGGCTTGAGCAGGCGCTTGTAAAACTCGGATACACCACGGAAGAAGTAATCTTGGCTTTCATGGCCACCCAGATGAGTATTCCCACCGTTAATTTTTCTGACCTCGGCGAACTTGATGCTGCTGTTGTCAAATCCTGTCCGGAAACTGTCTGCCAGCGACAGGCTCTAGTCCCCGTAGCCAAAAAAGGAAACAAACTTACGGTTGCCATGGCTGACCCGCTGAATGTTTCTGCTATTGATGACCTGAAACTTATGACCGGTTTTGACATTGAACCTGTTCTGGCATCAGAGGCAGAGATTAAGGCGGCGATCACGAAGTATTTCAGCACCTCTTCCCAGGATATGGAAGATGTGATGAAGGGACTTGAGGATATAGGAGATATTGAAATAGTAGAGGGGGAGGCCGAGGCCAGCGCGGCTGAACTCGCGAAGGCAGGAGAGGACGCCCCTATTGTAAAACTTGTCAACGCCCTGATTCAGAAAGCCATTGAGGAGAGAGCCTCAGATATACATCTTGAACCTTACGAGAAACACTGCCGGGTCCGTTACAGGGTTGACGGCGTGCTGCATGAGAAGACCGCGCCGCCAAAGAAAATATTTCCGGCGCTGGTATCAAGGATAAAGATCATTTCGGAGCTTGATATTGCCGAACGCAGGAAACCGCAGGACGGACGCACTAAACTCAGGGTGGGAGGGAAAGAAGTGGATATGCGTGTTTCCATTCTTCCCTGCTCGCACGGGGAAAAGGTGGTTATCCGTATCCTGGATTCCAGCAACCTGCAGCTTGACCTTACCCAGCTCGGGTTTGAACCGGATATCCTTCAGACCTATAAGAAGAATGTTGATGCTCCTTACGGAATGATCCTGGTTACCGGCCCGACAGGTTCCGGCAAGTCCACCACGCTCTATTCCACGCTTTCTTTGCTTAATTTTCCGGATGTGAATATTATCACCATAGAAGATCCCGTGGAATTTATTGTCCCGGGAATAAACCAGGTGCAGGTTAATGTTAAGGCAGGACTAAACTTTGCCAGCGGGTTGAAATCTTTCCTGCGTCAGGATCCTGATATAATAATGGTCGGAGAGATCCGCGACGGAGAGACCGCTGCTATAGGTATTAATGCCGCGCTTACCGGACATCTTGTTCTTTCTACTCTTCATACCAATGACGCTCCCGGGGCTATGACCCGTCTTGATAATATGGGAGTGGAACCTTTCCTTATCTCTTCTTCGATAATTATGGTGATTGCGCAGCGCCTTGTAAGAAAGATCTGTCCAAAGTGCAAAGAGTCGTA
>JBAXDA010000082.1:0-6390 GCA_037141215.1 Candidatus Firestoneibacteriota bacterium
AGGTAGCTGAAAATTTCCCTATTGGGACTTTTTCAGGACAATAGTTATCGTTTTACCCCCTAGTTTGCTTCCAAACTAGGGGATAGCAGGTTGCTAAACGAGTATCATTAGAGTTTTCAACACCCTGCTAGAAAAACTTACCTTTTTCTGCTGATTTAAGTAGAACAAACTAGCGTCTTTCCTAAAGAAACCATCCGTTTCGCAGTCCTATTTCCTTTGATTTATCCGTGATTTTATAATATAATACTGAAATTAGATCTGCTCGATCGAGGGCTGATATCACCCCGATTTGGCAGGCTTAGCTTTACTGGGCTTGAGCCTTCGTGACTCTCGCGCGGTAGACACCAAGGAGGCCAGAAATGGCAAAAGTCGTCTTGCAGGACATCGAAAAAAGGTTTCCGGGAAATCCGAAGCCGGCAGTTTCCAAGTTCAATCTGGAAGTGATGGATAAGGAATTCGTAGTGTTCGTAGGCCCGTCCGGCTGCGGAAAATCAACAACCTTGAGGATGATTGCAGGCCTTGAGGAGATTACCGCAGGAAAAGTAAGCATTGACGACAAAGTAGTGAATGATATGCCTCCTAAGGACAGGGATGTGGCGATGGTTTTTCAAAACTACGCGCTTTATCCTCATATGACCTTGTATGACAATATGGCGTTTGGATTAAAAATCAGGAAATATCCCGTTGAAGAGATTAAACGCAGGGTCAGCGAAGCCGCGGAAATTCTGGGAATACAGGATCTGCTTAAAAGGAAACCAAAACAGCTTTCAGGAGGTCAGAGGCAGAGGGTCGCGCTCGGCAGGGCGATCGTTAGAAAACCGAAGGTCTTCCTGTTTGACGAACCTCTTTCAAATCTTGACGCTAAACTCAGAGTTCAGACCAGGACGGAAATAATCAAACTCCACAACAGGCTGCAGGCAACCATGATCTATGTTACACATGACCAGGTTGAAGCCATGACCATGGGCGACAGAATTGTAGTAATGAAGGATGGCTTGATTCAGCAGGTGGGAGATCCCATAAATATCTATGACAATCCGGCAAATAAGTTCGTCGCGGGCTTTATAGGCACCCCTCCGATGAATTTCATCAACGGCTCCATTGAGAAGAAAGACGGCGGAACCTACTTTAATGAAGGCAGTTTTTCCGTCCGTTTAGAAAAAAACATGGAAGACAAAATGTCTGCCTACGCCGGCAAGGAAGTTACATTAGGCGTAAGACCTGAATATATCGGCGACAAGAAGGCTCTGAAAATAGCAAAGCCCGAATGGGGTCTTTCGGCGATAGTTGACGTGGTGGAGCCGATTGGTTCCGAATCCTATGTCTATTTTGCCACCGGCCAATCGGCGTTCACGGCAAAGGTAGACAGCCACGACACTTTTAAACTCGGAGAAAAGTCAGAGATTGCATTCAATATGAGCAAGGTTCATTTCTTTGACAAGGAAACAGAAGTCACCATAGTTTAAGTTTACACTGCTCCCGCCCGGCGTTAAACAATGCGCCGGGCGGGATTTCTTTATTGAGCAGTCTTTGCGGCAAATATCATGAAAACTGAGGGTATAGTAATGTCAAAAGAAAATTTCGCGATAGGCGTTGATCTTGGCGGAACAAATACTGTTGCCGGGCTGGTTTCTTCAAAAGGCAGAGTGCTGTTTAAAGAAAAACTAAAGACAGAAGCGCATAAGGGTAAAAATTCCATTATCCATAATATAGAGAGAGCCATTCAGCTGGTAATAGCAAGAGCCACCGAGGAACAAATAGAAGGGCTAAAAGGAATAGGGATAGGCTCCCCTGGCCTGGTCGATCCTAGGACTGGTATTGTAAGAGAGCCTCCGAACCTTAAGGGCTGGAAGGCCGTGCCTCTGGCCAAAATAATAAGTAGAAAATTCAAGCTTCCTGCTTATATCGGAAACGACGCGAATGTTTACGCTCTTGGAGAACATACTTTTGGGGCAGGTAAAGGAGCCGACAGCATGGTTTGCATTACCCTTGGCACAGGTATGGGCGGCGGGTTGATTCTTAATGGACAACTTTATGTGGGATCGTTTTTTACCGCGGGAGAGCTCGGGCACGTGATAATAGACAAGGCCGGTCTAAAGTGCAACTGTGGAAACATAGGGTGTGTGGAAAGATATGTCGGCAACTCTTTCATAATTGAAAACGCGCTGAATAAACTAAAAGCCGGCAAAAAATCCATAATAGCTGAAATTTCCGGAGGAACGGAGCATATTACTCCTATAACTCTTGAGCTGGCGGCAAAAAAAGGCGACAAACTGGCTCTCGAGATCTGGAAAGAAACCGGGGAATATATAGGCGCTGCGCTCTCTTCAATAATTAATACGCTAGGGCCGAGACTTGTTGTTGTCGGCGGAGGCGTTTCAAAAGCAGGCCCGCTGCTTCTTGACCCGATAAGAAAAGAAGTTAAAAAAAGGGTATTTAAATACCTTGGCAAACGAGTGAAAATTGTGCCCGGAAAACTTGGAGACAATGCTGCCGTGCTCGGAGCGGCGAGCCTCGTATGGCATCACCTGTAAAGCAGGATTGAACCAAGTCAAGCAGGTCTGGGGTCGGCTGGAAGACAATAAAGTAATCGCATTATAAGAAGGTCGTGGCAGGGTCCTTCCTCAGCCCCGCACTTAACTGCTGCAAAGGAGTTGCCGTGAAGACAACAAGGAGCAGGTTCATTATATCGGGCCTGCTCCTTCTTGTTTTCTTTAATAGCCTGAAGGCGCAGAAGGAAAGCAGTAAAGTGGAAACCGGTAAAAAAACCCCCATTGACTGTGTCGGCGATTATATGGAGTATGATGAGGCTAACGGCGCTATTTATGCCAGAGGCAATGTAATAGTGAAGTACAAAGAAATTATTCTCAAAGCAGACAAGATCAGGCTCTCCACCAAGAGCGAAGATATAGAAGCAGAAGGGAACATATCTCTCACAGACAAAGATTCGCTGGTAACCGGCAAGCACATAAAATACAATCTGAAACTTCAGGTCGGGTCTGTGGACGATATAGAATGCACAAACAAGCCCTGGTTTTTTAAGGGAGAAAGTATTGACAGGCCGGACCCGAAAAACGCAAATATAAACAACGGCTTTGCAACTACCTGTAACATCCACGAGCACCCGCACTACCGCATGGCTTCAAGAAGAATTCACCTGCTTGTGGGCGAAAAAGTTGAGAGCTGGGACACCGTGTTTTATCTGGGGGATATTCCGGTTTTGTATCTGCCGTATTATTTTAAAGATCTCAAGACCAATGAAACGCCTCTTTCACTCCGTCCGGGGTTTTCAAATTACGAGGGTAGGTATCTCAAATGCGCCTATAATTACAGGCTAAACGAACAGCTTCCCGGGAGTTTGCTTCTGGATCTTATGACCGTAAAGGGAGTGGGTTACGGCTGGCGGCAATCCTATACTCTGCCAGAGCTGAACGGCACGGGATCGTTCTACACCTACTACATAAATGAAGCGGATTCCGGGCATGAGAGATGGAATATCAACCTTGAACACAGGAGCGATATTGTCAAAGACCTTAATATCGTCGGCAGGCTTGATTACTTCAGCGACCTGGGCCTGCTCAAGGATTATTATTCGTATTACTATCCTGTGCTGACAAGCAATGTAAGAGCTTATGCCGCTGTGACCAAATATGATCCGTCCTATTCAATTGTCTTGTCTGCCGACAGGCAGGACGACTGGAATAGTTTTAAACAAAACTATATTCTTACTGCCGAAACAATGCCCTCCATTAAACTCCAGACCAATACGGCGGAGCTTTTTGGCAGCGGTTTTTATGGCACGCTTTC
Organism: Candidatus Firestoneibacteriota bacterium; assembly: GCA_037141215.1. Classification (GTDB taxonomy): domain Bacteria; phylum Oederibacteriota; class D2-FULL-39-29; order D2-FULL-39-29; family CAIOVX01; genus JBAXDA01. Next base: position 3,808 of record JBAXDA010000082.1, read on the forward strand.
CGCTGAAGCGGTGAGATCATATGTTTTTGGGAGCGACTATTACGCCTCCAAGGTCTCTGTCTCGCCTACGCTGTCAAAGACCTTTTCTTTAGTGACCGGACACACTCTCGGAGCCGCTATCTATGTTAACAGCTTCTTAACCGACCGTTTTAATCCGGCTCTTCCCTCGGGGGGTTTTTCCTTCTCCTACACAACAGGGCTAAACATTTACAACAAATGGACACAGTATTTTTCCACAGAACTGGGCCATTCTTTTACCCAGAGACTTACTTCTTTGCCCGCGGACCCTTATAACGGAGTAGATTTCAACAAAGTATCGGCAAGAATGACGCTTGCCATGAACGGGTTTTCAAATACAACAACTACGGGCTACGACTTGAGGCTGGTCGGCCCTTTTGACAAGGCAAGGTTTGACAATTTATATAACCAGACCCTGTTTGTCTTCTCTGACAAGACTGACGCAAACTTGAATCTCAACTATAGCTTTATTGCTTCCCGTATTATCTCCGCTGATACGGCAGCTTATTTTAACCGCAACGAACCTTTTAATTTTGGGGCAGGTCTAAACTTTGCAGCGGGAACTCCCGATATAGTTGACGCGAACGGAAGCGCGGCCTTTAATGTCAGCAGTGATTTGCGGCTTGACCTTTCCGTAAGATATGATCTGAATAAGAACTTCATAAAAGAATACAGAGTGAAAGCGCTGGTGAATATTACTGATTGCTGGTCTATTGACGGTTCGTATCTGAATTCACTCGGCACTTACGCTTTCACGATAAACTTTAATCTCAGGGCTTTCAAGGCGACCGAGCTCGACCAGGTTCCCAAGGCGTTCACATACTGATATGCTAAAATACATTATAAAAAGACTGCTCTTGAGCATCCCGATACTCTTCGGGATAACGGTCATAACCTTCCTGATAATTCATATTACTCCGGGCGGCCCCACCGTAATACAATCGCAGATGAACGCGAAGATCTCGCCTGATTCCGTGGCTAAACTCAAGGCACTTTATGATCTTGATAAACCGCTGACAGTTCAGTACGGGAAATGGCTGAGCAGGCTTGCCCGGCTTGATTTTGGAGAGTCTTTTAACGACAACAGGCCCGTGATGCAAAAAATCAGCGAAAGAATGCCGGCAACACTGATGTTGAATATTCTGTCTTTCCTCTTTATTTTTGCGGTTGCTATTCCTCTCGGGGTTGTCTCGGCTGTCAGGCAGGACAGCGGCTATGACAAGGCCTTCACGGCTGTTACTTTTGTCGGCTATTCTTTCCCGTCTTTCTGGCTGGCTCTGCTTTTAATGCTGGTTTTCGGAGTTTGGCTCCAGGTATTGCCTATCTCGGGCATGGTCTCGGCCAACTATGAGAGCATGCCGCTCCTGCTTCAAATTTACGACAGAATACTTCACCTTATACTGCCGGTATTTGTGAGCGCTTTTGCGGGGCTTGCTTCCATCTCCAGGTATATGCGCTCTTCCATGCTTGAAGTTATCAGACAGGATTATATAAGGACCGCCAGGGCAAAGGGGCTTCCCGAGAGGGAGGTTATCTACAAGCACGCTTTAAGAAATGCCCTGCTTCCTGTTATTACAATCATCGGGCTTGCCATTCCCGGGCTTATTGGAGGCGGTTTTATTTTTGAGACAATATTTTCGTGGCCCGGCATGGGGCGGCTGGGCTGGGAAGCGGCAACTTCATTTGATTATCCCGTGATTATGGGGGTTGTAAGCATTGGCGCGCTGCTTACACTTGCAGGCAATATTATCGCGGATATAGCCTACGCGTTCGCTGATCCGAGGATAAGATACTAATAAAAACGCAACAGGGATGTATGGAAAATAAATTTGAAATACATAAGGTGGTCTGGGGTCGGCTCAAGAAGAACAGACTTGCTCTTCTTGGCGGCGCCTTCATTTGTCTTTTCATTTTGACGGCCGTTCTTGCTCCGTTACTAACAGTCTATGATCCCACCGGGCAGAATATCTCCGAAAGGCTGCAGGCTCCCTCTTTAACGCATCTTCTTGGTACTGATGAACTGGGAAGAGATGTGCTTTCCCGTATGGCTTACGGCGCCAGGATTTCGCTTTCAGTAGGCTTTATTGCTGTTTTCATCTCAACATTTTTGGGCATATTATTCGGCGCTATAGCCGGCTATTTTGGAGGCGCGGTTGATCAGGTTATAATGCGGTTTGTCGATATTCTGCTTTCTATTCCGACTCTTTTTCTGATTCTTATGCTCATAGTGTTTCTTGGCCCGGGCATTTTCAATGTAATGCTTGTAATAGGCGTCACGGGGTGGACAGACCTTGCAAGGCTGGTAAGGGCTGAATTCCTGAGTCTTAAAGAAAGGGAGTATGTGCAGGCGGCCAAGGCTTCCGGAAGTTCACATTCAAGGATAATATTCAGGCATATACTCCCTAATTCGCTTTCTCCTGTCTTTGTCTCGGTTATTTTTGGCGTTGCCGGCGCCATTCTTCTGGAATCCGGCCTAAGTTTTCTGGGGCTCGGGGTGCAGCCGCCTTCCGCGAGTTGGGGAAATATTCTTACCTCAGGCAAGGATTACATAGAAGTTGCCTGGTG
>JBAXDA010000083.1:0-6291 GCA_037141215.1 Candidatus Firestoneibacteriota bacterium
AGGGATATCAGAAACCACATGCGCAATTTTGCCCAGCCTAAACTCACAATTCTGCAGTTAAGAATTCTCTCAAGGGCCTCCTACACAAATTTCACGAACAAAGAACTGGCAGTCTGGGCCGGCATCAGCAAAGCGACGATGTCCCGCGCCATTAAAACAATGACAAAAAAGGGCTGGCTCACCAGAAAAACCTGCGTAAAAGATAAACGCGAAGCGTATATTATTCTGACTGCTTCCGGGAAAGCCCAGTATAAATCCATTGAGGCTTCGGTCAGGGAGATAGTCTCAGACAAAATAAAATCCATAAACCGTGAGAAACAAGCGGAACTGCTAAGAGGACTTAACATTTTAAAGGAGGTATTTAACAAATGAAATACGCCATAGCCGCCTTTGCCGCGGCAATTTTAATATCCGGACAGCTTGCAGGGGCGGAAAAGATAAAGCTCTCAGCCGCCTATAAGTCAGCCATAGAAAAAACAGAGTTTGGAAAGATTCAGGAGAGCCAGCTCAACCAGGCTGATGCCAGAGTTGAAAAGGCCGGGGCGCTTGTCTGGCCTTCAATATCTTTGAAAGCGAATTATTCTCTGCAGGATACGACCGACGCCGGTAAAGCAGCCGGAAATTCTGGCCCTTCCGACGCCTCTTATCTTGTCGTAGGGGTTTCACAGCCGCTATACCAGGGCGTCGCGGATATCGCGGGAATTGAACAGGCAAAGTTTCAAAGAGACTCAAAACTGCTCCAGCTGAAATACTTGAAAACTCTGCTTTACTCTTCGGTGGCCCGCGGTTTTTATAATGTACTTTCTGCGGAGGGAGAAAAGGCCAATGTTAAAGTCTTGATAGCAAAAAACAAAGAAATCGTAAAAGAACTTGAGACCAGAAGAGGCATAGGAAAGTCCAGGAACAGCGAAGTGCTCATGGCTCAGTCCCAGCTTGCCGTAGTGCAGGCGGATTATTTAGCCGTCTTAGACAGGATTACAGTTTCGCGGGAAAAATTCGGTATGCTTACAGGTTTGGAAAGAGATGTTGAACTGGACACCTCAGAGAATAAAGGTATCCTGGATTTGAAAACACTCTCGTTCTATTTGGGGAAAGCCTCAGCCCGTTCCGATGTCCTGTCTTCTTTGGCGGATCTCGAAGCCGCCAAGAGAGAAGTCACGATACAAGCCTCTTCCTGGCTTCCTCTGGCAAGTTTGACGGGAAATGTTTATCCGTACCGCACCGGCTCAAACAAGGGTTCATACTGGGACGCAGGACTGAATCTCTCCTGCAGGATATTCGACGGCGGGGACACGGGTTCCAGGGTTAAAGAAGCTGAGAATAAACTGAGAGAGGCCGGACTTAACCTTTCAAGAATAAAAAGACAGGCGGAGAGCGATATACGGGCGGCTTTCAACAGCCTGAAAAGCCTGCAGGAGCAGCTCAAAGCGCAGGATACGGCTCTTAAAATGACCGAGGATAATTACGGGGAGCAGAAAAAGGATTACGGATTCAGTCTGGTTACCAATCTTGATGTCTTGCAGGCGTTAAATTCGTTTCAGAGCACTAAAAGGACTTTTGACCGGACCCGCATGGATACGCTTGCGGCTTACGCGGATTTAATTGCAGTCTCAGGAATAATTGAATAAAACATTTATTAACATTATTAACCTTAAGAACGAACTTAGGCTTTTTGACAAGGAGTTTTTATGACCATTTCCGAGATCTCGATCAAGAACCATGTTTTTGCCTGGATGCTGATGGGCGCGCTCATAATATTCGGCGGAATATCTTTCACCAGAATGGGAGTGAGCCAGTTTCCGAATGTTGACTCTCCAACCGTAAGCGTATCCTTAAGCCTGCCCGGCGCGGCTCCCGAGATAATGGAGCTTACCGTAGTGGATACGGTAGAAGACGCGCTTACGGGTGTGCAGGGCATAAAGACCATGACCTCCTCTTCAAGGACCGGGAGCGCAAACATCAATGTGGAATTCGATCTCAACAAGGATGTAAATGTGGCGGTGCAGGAAATACAGACCGCTATCACGAGGATACAGCGCAGGCTTCCCGCGGGAATGGATCCGGTTTCTATAAGGAAGAGCAACCCGGACAGCCAGCCTATACTTATGCTTTCGGTCTCGTCGGACACTATGGAACCGACGGAGTTGATGAAGCTCGTCAGGTACAACATCCAGGACAGGTTCACGACCATAGACGGAGTGGGAGATATAGGCGTCTGGGGTTTTGCCGAGCCGAATCTTAGGGTCTGGCTTGACAGAAAGAAGATGGATAAACTTCAGCTTACGGCCTCCGATGTAATCAATGCCATAAAGACCGAGCACGACGAGCAGCCGGGCGGGAGGATAGAGACTGCGGAGAAGGAATTGAACATCAGGACGAAGGGAGAGGCCGAAACGGTCGAGGACTTCGGAGATATTACGATAAATACCAGAGGCGGCCGGCCAAACTATGTGCCGGTGGCGCTTAAAGACATTGCCAAGATAGAAAAAGGCACAGAAGATATCAGAAGCCGTTCCAGGGCGCAGGGCAAATTTTCCGTGGCTCTTGCCATTATGAAACAGCCCGGGACAAACGCAGTCGAGGTCGGGAATGCCGTGAAGGCGCGTATCAAGGAAATGTCCGCGGTGCTTCCGGAAGGCGTGGAGGTCGGGGTCAGATACGACGGAACAACCTTCATTGAAGAATCGGTGAAGGAACTTTATGTCACGCTTTTGTTCGCGGCCCTGCTTACATCTCTGGTCTGCTGGCTTTTCCTCGGCTCCTGGACGGCAACCCTGAACATAATTCTCGCGATACCAACTTCGGTTATCGGAACTTTTATGGCGCTCTACGCGCTTGGTTATACGCTGAACACTTTCACTCTTTTGGGCCTCTCGCTTGCCATCGGTATCGTCGTTGACGATGCGATTATGGTGCTGGAAAATATCGTGAGGCATCTTGAGAAGGGCGGGTCCAAGATAGCGGCGGCTCTGGTCGGCTCCAAAGAGATAACTTTTGCGGCTGTAGCGGCTACCGCGGCCATTATCGCGATCTTCCTTCCTGTGGCCTTTATGGAAGGAGTTATAGGGAAATACTTCCTGCAGTTCGGCGTAACTCTTTCCGTAGCAGTGCTATTTTCACTGCTTGAAGCGCTGACACTCACCCCGATGAGGACCTCCAGGTTCTTGAAAGTTACCGAAAGGACGAGCTGGCTCGGGAAAGGCGTTGAAACCGCTTTCAAGAAAGGCGCTGACCTTTACAAAAGAATGATACCCGCTACGCTTGAGAGGCCCTACCTCACAATCTTCATAGCAACGGTCTTTTTTGCTCTCACGCTTGGCATAGGCTGGAAATATATTCCGAAAGAAATGATACCCGCCCAGGACCAGAGCAGGCTTCAGGTAAATTTAAGGGCTGCTGTCGGCACCTCGCTTTCTTTGATGGACGAAAAGACAAAGGAAGTGGAACAGTACCTTGGAACGAAATCCGAGATACAGACTCTCTTTACGCAGGTCGGCGGCGGCTCGAGCATGAATACTGCGCAAATATATCTTACTATGAAACCCAAATCCGCGAGGAAAATCTCGGCCCAGAAGTTTATGGAAGTAATAAGAAAAGAAACGAAGGATATTAAAGGCGTGAGAGTCACCGTTGCGGATCCGTCACTTTCCTCGCTCGGGGCAGGAAGGGGCAGTAAGCCCGTGGAATACTCGGTGCGAGGCCCGGACTGGGATAAGCTTGTAGAACTTTCAACTAATATCATGGAAGAGATGACGAAGACAAAGAAGATGGTGGATGTGGACACCAACTATCAGGCGGGAATGCCTGAACTTGAGATAATCCCGGACCGAGTAAAGGCCCGGGATCGCGGCGTTGATGTCTCGGAGATATCGGACACCATAAATATAATGATGGCGAGCACAACTGTCGGAAAATTCTCAGACTCAGGAAGAAGGTATGATATCAGGGTCGGACTTCCGGCTAACGAAAGGATCTCTGCGGATTCTATAAATAATCTTCTTATCAGGAACAATCGCGGCGAGCTTATACCGCTCTCCAATGTTATAAAGATAAACCAGAAGAAGAGCCTGCAGTCTATTTCCAGGGAGGACAGACAGAGGGCGGTAGGCGTGAACGCCAATGTGGCTCCCGGAAGTTCACAGCAGGAGTGCATAGACGAGATGAAGATAATAGGCAAGCGTCTTTTACCCAGCGGCTATTCCCTGGTGCCGACCGGCAATACCAAGACCTACGGGGAATCTTTCCTTGGTTTGTATGTCGCGCTCGTGCTCGGTATACTTGTGGCCTATATGGTGCTGGCGTCACAGTTCAATAGTTTTTCCCAGCCGGTCACCATCCTTATGGCACTGCCCTTCTCGGTCTCAGGCGCTTTCATCGGCCTGCTGATTTTCGGTCAGACACTCAATATATTCAGCATGATAGGTCTTATTCTGCTTATGGGTATTGTCAAAAAGAACTCCATCCTGCTTGTGGAATTCACAAACAGGATGCGGAGCCGCGGCCTTCCGATAAAAGCTGCTCTGATAGAGGCCTGTCCCATCCGCTTGCGCCCGATTCTCATGACCTCGGTTGCGACCATTGCCGCGGCTATTCCTTCAGCCATAGCGTTCGGCCCCGGAGCAGAAACTCGGATACCTATGTCCATAGCAGTCATTTTCGGCGTGCTGGTTTCCACCGTGCTTACGCTCTTCATCGTGCCTTCTTTTTACCTGGTGCTTGAGACCTGGTTCCCGAGCGAGATACAGAAAGAGGAGGAAGGTCTCGAGAGCCTTTCCGAAATAAAAAAGTAAAATAACGCGAAAATATTCCGCTGAATAACCGTTTATCGGAGTGAAGGTGAAAACAAGAAAACTCTTGGTTCTCTGCCTGGTAGTAGTTTTTACCGCGGTGAATTTTCAAGTTTTTGGCGCTGAGGATGCGGCAAAGATAGACTGGAATAAAGCCCAGCAAATATATAAAAAGAAGCAGGGAGGGGAACAGCTCTCTTCTGAAGAACAGAAATACCTGCAGAAAGCAATTGAGGCCAGGCAGAAAGGCCCGGGCGGAGGAAATCAGAACGCTCAGGGACCGGGAGAGAATGCCGGACCGGATAAAGTAAAGAATCTTGCGCCGCTCACGGAGATGACGGCGGTTTATAAAGGCGAGGACGGCGGGCTCTACGGTAACGGGAAGAACGAACCTACCGAGACACAGAAAAAACTGGCGGAAGAGGCCGGGAAAAAGATAAAATCGCTTAGTATTGACGGAACGCCTTCCGAAAACGGCAAGATAGTTCTGCTCACCATAGGCATGTCAAATACCTCGCAGGAATCAGATGCCTTTCTGCGGGCCGAGAGGAAAAGCACGGATAAAAATCCGGCGCTGGTGCTGGTCAACGGCGCGCAGGGTGGGATGACCCCGGAGAGATGGGTGCCGGGAGCCTCTACGGAGGAAAAAGTCTGGCAGACTGTGGAAGAAAGGCTTCGAGCCTCCGGTGTAAGTTTGAAGCAGGTGCAGGCTGTATGGTTAAAAGAAGCTATTGCGGGGCCGGAAGCGAAGGGTGCTTTTCCCGCGCACGCGAAGTACCTCCTGGAATGTCTTGCAGAGCAAGTGAAGTATATAAAAGTAAAATGCCCGAACCTTCAAATTGTCTACCTATCTTCAAGAATCTACGGCGGTTACGCGAATACCCGGTTGAATCCTGAACCTTATGCCTTTGAAAGCGCCTTTTCGGTAAGGTGGCTCATTCTCGGGCAGATAGGAAGCTACAAAGAAATAATCTCGGAAGGGCCAATGCCCGTGCTTCTCTTGGGTCCGTATCTCTGGGGTAATGGAACTACGCCAAGGAAGGACGGGCTTGTCTGGGGAAAAGAAGACCTGGGGCCGGATGGCACGCATCCTTCGCAAACCGGGACTGCGAAAGTCGCAAAACTGCTCTCTGATTTTTTCAGGACAGAACCAAGCGCGAAAGAGTGGTTTCTTGCAAAATAACAAAGGAGTTGTATGAAAAAGGTAGCTCTGTTTGCCGTCTTTGCTCTTCTTTGTTTTTGCGTGAAAAGTTTTGCGCAAGAGTCAGTTCCGCCCATTCCCTCGCTTTCTGATTGGGAAGATAATATGCTTACGGGAGAAAATTTCCTGACTCCCATTAAGGGCGAGGTTAATGAAAGATATGTCTGGTATTATGACGGCATCAAGGTCTATTACCAAATCGCGGAATACACTAAAGACAGCAAATGGCTTAAGGGCGTTCAGGTCTGCAAAGACTGGTACCGCGACAATTATGTGCTGAAGATACCCATGGTAGGCGCCTGG
>JBAXDA010000084.1:0-6276 GCA_037141215.1 Candidatus Firestoneibacteriota bacterium
GTTAGGGTAAAGCGATTATCCGCCACTTGAGTGGCGAGACCTCGTCCGCCTCTCCGCTTTGCGGTGGGCGAGACAGGCACAGATTAAAACCGTTCTTAAAGTTTTTTATGTTCTTAACGGTTATAACGTTACAAACGTTATGAACCTTTTGATTTATTAACTTTTCTGTTAAAAAAATATTTCCTTGAATATCGTGCAATAGCTTTGCATCTGCTGAAGCGACACATCCGGCGGTATCCTGTGATCCGGTATCGGTATATATCCGCCGCTCTTTGCAAGTTTTTCCACGCGCATTAACTCTGTCCTTATCGCTTTCTCGCCCTTATTGATTACCAGCTTATCCACCCCGCCGAGCATCCGGAGGTCCTTCCCGTACTGCGTCCTGTATTTATTCACATCCCCCTTCCAGGTCCCGACTTCTATCGGAAAAAGAATATCCACGCCGGCTTCTATCCAGATCGGCACAAGGTCGTCCACCTTGCCGTCGCTGTCCAGGAGTATATGTTTTACCCCGTGCTTTCTGTAAAAAGAGATAAGCCGTTTATAATGAGGCAGCCAGATTTCTCGCAATTTTGCGGGAGAAACCAACGGCCCGTTGTTAAAACAGCAGTCCTCGAAAATATAAACAAAATCTATTTCAAGCTCCTTTGTTGCCCTTTCAAAGCACTTCATAAAGTGATTGGCGAGGTATTCAACAATTTCTTCAAGGAGCGCGGGGTCATCATACTGCATAATTGAAATACCTTCAGTGGTCATCCAACCCCTCGGCCATCCGAAGAGAGAACCGCCCTCAAAAGAAAGCACAAAATCCCTGTTCCTGTGAAACTTCGCTTTTCTCGCTTCCCAGTCCGCAGGATAGGGATCAACTCCCTTCATTTTATCTTCGTAGCGTTTCTTGAACTCTTTCCACGAAGCCCTGTCCTTCAGAAATATTTCCACATCCTGACTTATACACTCGCCCTTCTTGTTTGATTTGCGGATCATACCGTCATCACACCGCGCCAACACGAAATCTTCGTTCTCTTCCAGGACTTTGTATTCAAACGGATTTATCCTGAACTGCACGCCCAGCCCGCGCCACATGTATTGTTCCCATTCGTGGTCCATTCCGAAGAAATCCCAAAAGGGCAGCTCATTTGGCACGCCCTCTTTCCTCCACCGCTGTCTCGTTTCCCCCCATTCCCCGAAGTACCAGAGCGGCTGGCGGTCAAAAGGTTTGTAATCCATTATGGCGTTAAAGCGTTCTCTTAAATTCAAGACAACTCCTTTGTTTGATGCCACCGATAAAAGCAGTCAAGTAGATTTAAACTTTTCGTAGGACAGACTTTCAGTCTGTCTAATAAACTAACCCGAGTAATCCAACAGAGTAGATTTAGAACCTAGCTAAAGGAATGGTAGCAGAATATTATTTATAAATCAATATCAGGATTGTTAATTAAAACTATGACACCGATAAGACTAACAGCTTTTTTGATGTCACCGATAAAAATTGGCTGATGACACCGATAACAACTAACAACTTTTTGATGACACCGATAGAAACGGTTGATGACACCGATAAGACTAACAGCTTTTTTGATTTCACTGATAAAGACTGGTTGATGACACCGATAAAAACTGGCTGATGCCACAGATGGTTCAAATCGGTGCTATCGAACGGCTTTTATCGGTGCAATCGGAATATCTAGTAAGCTTGCCTAACACCCAGCCCCACCGAAGCTCCCGGGCCGGGAACTCCCGGGATTGCTTCGTACTGCGTGTTAAAGAGATTATTGCCTTGAAAATAGATCTCTGTGCCGGTTCCGATATTTTTTGAGAGCCTAAGACCGCAAAGCACATATCCCGCTTCGCCTTCGCGTTCCGTCCAGGCTGAGGTCAGCAGGCCCTTTATCCCTTCAACTGCCGGAGTCTCAAGTTTCACGCTCAAATAATTCTTTGCATAGCGCAAAGCGTACTTGGATATATATGGAAGGGATATCGTACTCCCCGTAAATGAATATCTTATATCCGCCGTAAATCCCTCTAATTCCGCGAGCACCGTGAATTCCAGGCCATGCATCCTTAAATCAGGAACATTTGCCGCAACCCACGGTCCGGAAACAGAAGTTCCGACCCAGTCAATTGTGTTGGTTTGTTTTCTGTCAAACAAATTAAATGTAAACTCCGGCCCTGCCGCAGGGAGATAGCTCAAACCCGCTTCATATAATACGGCCGTTTCCGGAGCCAGCGCGGGGGTTCCCGTATTCCCAGGTGAATTATAATACAGCTCCGTAAAGGAGGGAGCCCTGAAGGCTTTGGAAACCGTTATTCTTGTTCTAAATTCCGGCATCAGACTCAGGCTCAAGCCTGCGCTCGGAGAATACACGGGTCCCCTGCCGGAAAAATCACCACGGAGGGCGAGATCAGCATTCAGCCCTTGCATAATTTTTCCCGAAAATCCCGAAAAGATAGCGTACTTTTCGTTCAGATGATTGCCAAGCTGAGAGCTTTCAATCAGATCCGCCGCCGCTTCAAACCCCAGAGTTATGGAACCCTGCCGGTCAGGAAGCTCCAGCCTTGCCGCAGCTTCCCCGCCATAGGTATAAGCATTGTGAATATTCATATACAGCCCGGGATTTGACTGGTTAAGCACATACCTGTCGTAATGTTTCCTGTAATAGAGCCTCGGGGTGAATTCAATATTGCCTAAGAGCTGTTTTGCGCCGAGAGACGCGAGGACCGCGCTCGTCCACTCCCGTGAGGGATAATTTTTGTAAGGCGTGTAAAAATCATACGCGCCGAATTCTTTCCCGGCGTAGCCCAGGGAAAAGTCAATTTTCCCTCCGGTATAATCCAGGGAGGTATTTGAATTTAGGATCAGGGAATTAAGGTCCATATCAAAAGCATAGCCGTCTGAATATTTTTGTCCCAGCGAAACCCTCTGCGTGAGAGCTCCCGCCACGGCGGTATAGGAAGCGGAAAGCTCCCTCGTGTTAAAACCTGAATACGAAAACTCCGCCTGCCCGCCGCTTTTGTTTTCTTTTTTGGTGACAATGTTTATGACGCCGCCAATCGCTCCGGATCCATACTCCGCGGAACCATAGCCTTGAAAAACCTCGACTCTTTCTATGTCAGAAATATTTACGGGGATATCCGTGTTATGGTGCGCTGTCTGAGGATCGTACACGGGAATACCGTCAACCAGAACGGCCACCTGCTGATAAGTGGAACCGCGCAGGCTTAAGTCCGCGGTAGCGCCGGAAACACCTCGTGAGCCGAGATCGCCCCCGGCCGCAGAGAAGAGCTCGGCGGCGTTTTTTGCTCCGGAGTTTTTTATCTCTTCGGCTGTGAGCACTCTGACAACACAGGAGGTGTTCGCAGTATTCCTTGAAAGGCGGGAGCCCTTGATCTCAATACCCGGGAGCTCCGCATCAACCGCAAAGCAGAATTCCGCAAATATTGCGAGCAGGAACACGGCACAGAGAATTTTCTTATTTGATTTGATAGTCATTGTCAACTTATAACATTGTTATGGTTAACAATCAACAAAAAACAATCCGCCGGACGGACCCGTCGTTCGTTATATATAGTAAACCCTGTAAGCCTGGCTTGCTTTCCTCTTTATTTGCATCTTAGTTTTTAGTATAATGAGGATATGGAAACCAAAGTAACAAATATAATAATATCCGGCGTGGGCGGTCAGGGCATAATACTTGCAGGCAGGATCCTGGCAAAATGCGCTTTGGATTCCTGGTTTGATGTTAAGGCAAATGAACTTCACGGCATGGCACAGCGTGGCGGAAGCGTCCTCTCCCACATCCGTTTCGGCAGAAAGGTCAATTCCCCTCTTATTCCCGAGGGTGAGGCTGATTTTCTCGTTGCTATGGAAGAACTGGAAAGCCTTAGATATGAGAGGCTTTTAAAGCCAGGCGCATCAATTATCCTGAACACCAGGAAGATCATGCCCGCCGGCATAGAAGAAAAGGATTATCCTAAAGATATTCAAGAACAATTGAAAAAAAGCGGATTTATAGTCCTGCCGATAGACGCCCAGGGCATCGCAAAGCAGGCAGGCAGTATCAAAGTTGAAAATGTAGTGCTAATGGGTCTGTTATCAAAATTTCTCCCTTTTAAGCAGGAAATCTGGCAGACAGTTCTTAAAGAGGCCGTTCCCGAAAAATACCTCGAAATGAATATTGCCGCCTTAAAGAAAGGACAAAGCTGAGAACCTGCCGCCAATAACCCTTTCAAAACAAGCTCATTTTCATTGTCAACCTTACTGTCAATTCTAATTGACACCAAATATTCCTTCTGTTAAACTTTACAATAAGTTCCGGATTACATTTTGCTAATGGGGGTGATCTGAATGTTCGGATTCGAAGGAACCGGCGTCCTGCTGGCCTATGTTCTCACAATTCTTGCCGCTATTCTCTGCATCGTTTACGGAATCGTCAACTGGAATAAGTCAGGCGAGAACGAAAACAAAGAAGCGGCTGAAGAGGCCAAGTGGGAGAAGAAAGATTCAAAAGTAAAGAGTAAACTCTAAAACTGAAAATGGAGGAAAATAATATGGATATGAATATGCTGACAGCGGTGGTTGTCATCATATATCTCGGCATAACAGCGTGTCTCGGCTGGCTGGGCTATAAGAAGACAAAGAACGCGGCGGATTATCTCGTCGCGGGAAGAAAACAGCACCCGATGATTATGGCTCTCTCCTATGGCGCCACCTTCATCAGCACCTCTGCCATCGTAGGCTTCGGCGGCGCGGCAGCGGTTTTCGGGATGGGCCTGCTCTGGCTCACCTTCCTCAATATAATAGTAGGCATCTTTATCGCTTTTGTATTCTTCGGCAAAAGAACCAGGAAGATGGGGCACAACCTTGACGCGCACACCTTCCCCGAGCTTCTGGGAAAACGCTTTAACTCAAGGTTCATTCAGACGGCCGTCGGCCTTTTGATCTTCATCTTCATGCCTATTTATGCCGGCTCAGTACTTATCGGCGGAGCGATTTTTATTTCTCAAACCTTCAGCACCAGTTATGAAATGGCAGTCCTGGTTTTCACAGTCATCACGGCCGTTTATGTTATTTTCGGCGGGCTAAAAGGCGTAATGTATACTGACGCTTTTCAGGGCGTAATAATGTTTGTGGGGATGGCCTTCCTTCTTGTCGCCGCTTATATGTCGGTCGGCGGAGTTATAGAAGGGCATAAGGCGCTCTCGGCTTTAACACCTGAAGCAATAAAACTTTTCGGCAAAGGCGGGCATCAGGGCTGGACCAGCATGCCAAAGTTTGCCTCACCGATGTGGATGCAGCTGGTAACGACTATAGTAATGGGAGTCGGAGTCGGCGTGCTCGCGCAGCCGCAACTCATAGTGCGTTTTATGACTGTTAAGAGCAATAAGGAAATAAACAGAGCCGTGCTTGTAGGCGGCATATTTATCCTTATGATGACCGGCGTGGCCTTCACGGTCGGCGCGCTCTCAAATGTTTATTTCTGGAACAACCCGAAATATAATACAGTGGCAATAGAAGCCGTCAAGATGGCTCAGGCTGAGAAAGAAGGCAAGGTTTATAAACCTGTTGTCTCGGTTGAACTTGCAAAGGCCCGCGATGCGGCAGCAGCCGCGGAAACAGCTGCAGAATTGGCAAATCCCGGCCAGGCAGCGAGAAAAGCAGAAGCCGCAAAAGCTCTTGAGGCTAAGAAAGCAGCCGAAGCTGCACAAGCTCCCGCAGCAGCAGTAGCGCCAAAAACAGCAGCGCCTGCGGCACCTTCGGTCACGGCAACGGCAGCACCTTCGGCACCTTCGGCAGTCTCGGGACAAGCCGCTGCGACTGCACCCGCGCCAAAGCCAAAGGCCTCCGGCGGAGCAATAACCGACGCGATTATCCCGCTATTCATTAATGAGGCCATGCCTAAATGGTTTATCCCCATATTCCTGGTTACTCTGCTTGCCGCGGCTATGTCAACCCTTAGCTCGCAGTTTCATACGATGGGAACCGCGCTGGCAAGAGATGTCTACGAGCAGGGTCTGCAGATCAAGAAAATCAATACCGTGCTTGTGAACAGGATAGGCATTACAATCACCATTCTGTTAAGTCTTGGAGTGGCAATTTTTCTGCCGAGGTTCTTTGAAACCGGCTCGGCAATAATAGCCAAGGGAACCGCGATCTTCTTCGGGCTCTGCGCCTGCTCAATAATTCCGATGTATGTCGGCGCTCTCTATTCTCCCCGTTTCTCCAAAACGGCGGCAATCTGGGGTTTCCTCTCGGGTGTTGCTGTGAGTCTTTTCTGG
>JBAXDA010000085.1:0-6266 GCA_037141215.1 Candidatus Firestoneibacteriota bacterium
CTACCCCGGATATCCCGGCCTTAATCTTACTTACGAGGTGCTTGAAGGCATAGACAAACATAGAACAGATTATGACAATTCCGGGTCAAAACTCTTCAAGTCAAGATTCCCCACGCTTGAGGCCCAGCTGGTAAACCTGGCCGATGAGATTGCCTACAACACTCACGACCTGGACGACGGCATAAAATCCAACCTTTTAAAAATAGACATGCTAAAGGGACTCGAGATCTGCGCTCCCATTTACAAAATGTTTGAAGGCGCCAAACCGGAAATTTTGCGTTACCAGATAGTCAGGGAACTCATAAATAAATTTTCAACGGACCTTATTCTCCGGACTACCGAGAACATCAGAGAACTCGGAATAAAATCCGTTGAGAACGCCAGGAAAGCAAGCATTGCCGCCGTGAGTTTTTCTAAGAAGCTTGCCGAGGAAAAAAACGAACTCAAGGCTTTCCTCTTCGCTAATCTTTACAAGCATTACCGCGTCGTAAGAATGGAATCAAAACACCAGCGCATACTTGAAGAGCTCTTTAAGGTTTATTTGGACAGGTTTGAGCACAACCCCGGGAAAAAGAAATACAGCATTCTCCCGAGAGAGATCTGGGAAAAAGCAAAGGACGAGTCAAAAGAGCAGGTGGTTTGCGATCACATAGCCAGCATGACTGACAGGTACGCGCTGGAGGAGCACAAAAAATTATTTGAAGCCTCGGAGAAAGTGTAATCATGATTGAACAGATCTTAAGATTCCTTGACGGCAATATCATAAGACCCATCATTGATCTGCTGGGTTACTGGGGAATAGTTCTTGCCATGACAATAGAATCGGCCTGCATTCCTCTTCCCAGCGAACTTATAATGCCGTACGGCGGCATACTCGTCTCGGAGGGGAAATTCACACTCTTTGGCATAGCCCTGGCGGGGGCTTTCGGCTGTCTTATCGGTTCTGTAATAACCTACTGGATAGGACTTAAGGGCGGGCGCCCGCTTCTGGAAAAATACGGGAAATATATCCTTATTACCAAACATGATATGGACCTGGCAGACAGGTTCTTTGAAAAATACGGAAGCTGGGCGACCTTTATCAGCAGGCTCCTCCCTGTTGTGCGCACCTTCATCTCTCTGCCCGCAGGCATCGCAAAAACTCCTTTTCTAAAATTTTGTATCCACACTTTTACGGGTTCTTTCATATGGTGCGGTGTCCTCGGCTGGGTCGGGGTAAAATTCGGAGATAACAGGCAGTTCCTTAAGGATATCATGCACAGGTTTGACCTGGCCATATTTCTGCTGCTGATCGCGGGCCTGGTTTGGTATGTAAAAAGACATCTGAAGCATAGATAAATAATTGACCGTTTGGCTATTGACGATTGACGATTTATTGTGGCTCTGCCGTAATATAATAGTATAGACAAGTAAATGCGCAAAGCGCTACATTTAATCGTAAATTG
The DNA here is from genome assembly GCA_037141215.1 of Candidatus Firestoneibacteriota bacterium. Classification (GTDB taxonomy): domain Bacteria; phylum Oederibacteriota; class D2-FULL-39-29; order D2-FULL-39-29; family CAIOVX01; genus JBAXDA01. The sequence goes on from JBAXDA010000085.1 coordinate 1,446, forward strand.
TCAATCGTTCAATCGTAAATAACATCATATTAGGAGTTTTTATGTCCGTTAAGGTAAGATTCGCCCCTTCCCCCACAGGCTTTCTGCACATTGGCGGCGCCAGAAGCGCGCTTTTTAATTATCTTTTTGCGCGCCACAATAACGGCAAATTCGTGCTGAGGATTGAGGACACGGATACCGCCAGATCCAAGAAAGAGTTTGAAGAAAATATCATAGACTCCCTGAAGTGGCTCAAGATGGACTGGGAGGAATTCTACAGACAATCGGAAAGAATGGAGATCTACAAAAAGTACCTTGATCAGCTCCTGGCGGAGAACAAAGCCTACAAATGTTTCTGTTCAAAGGAAGAAATAGAAGAAAAACGCAGAAAGTACGAACTTATGAAACTGCCTTTCAGGTACGACGGGAAATGCGGGAAGCTTACCGGCGAGGAAACAGGAAAGCTTGAAGCCGAAGGCAAACCTTATGTGGTGAGATTCCGCATAACCAGGGGGCATACAGAGATAAACGACCTGGTCCGCGGAAAAATCACTTTTGACAATAAGGAACTGGATGATTTTGTGCTTACCAGGAGCGACAAAGTTCCTACCTACAATTTCTGCGTAGTAATTGATGACGCGCTTATGGAAATCACTCATGTCTTTCGCGGTGAAGAACATATAAGCAATACGCCCAGACAGGTTGAACTCTTCAAGGCTCTCGGCTTTAAGGTTCCAGATTTTGCGCACATACCCCTTATTCTTAACAAGGACAGGACTAAGATGTCAAAGCGCAACGACACAGTGGCGGTAACGGAGTACAGAAACGAAGGCTTCCATCCGGAGGCAATCATAAACTTTCTCTCCCTTCTCGGCTGTTCCTACGGAAGCAACGACACTATTTATGACCTTAAAACGCTTATAGAGAAGTTTTCCGTAGAGAAAATCAACAAAAGCCCCGCGGTCTTTGATATGGATAAACTGGAATGGATGAACGGCTTCTATACCAGGCAAAGAACAGACGCCGAGATTGCCGGGTTGACAAAAAAGTATTTAACCGACAAGGGTTATCTTGTTGAGGACGAAAAACTTATAAGAGTTATGAAGCTGGAAAAAGAACGCCTCAAAAAAATGGAAGATATAGTGGAGAACGCCGGCTATTTCTTCACCGACAACATCGATTACGATAAAGAAGCTTATGAGAAACATTTCAAGAACGCTGAGACCTTAAAACTAATAAGCGAGTACGAGCATGACTTAAGACATCTTTCTCCTTTTGACGCCGCGAACCTGGAAAAATTCAGCAGGGAATTCGTGGAAAAACGCGGGAAAAAACTCAAGGATTTGGTACACCCCGTGCGCCTGGCGCTAACGGGGAAACTGGTCTCTTCCGGTTTGTTTGAAGTAATGGAAATACTCGGAAAGGATGTTGTGCTTCACAGGCTCAACATACAATAACCGGCCTAACTTATCGAGTTTTCACTGAAAAACACCTTCCTGCCGTGCAGTTTTCTTGTATGCAATACTTCAAAAACACCTTTTAGCCTTATGTCTTCCGAAGAAGCGCCTATCAAGACCTGATATCTTCCTTCTTCTACGGTAAATTCCATTTTGTCGTTGTAGAAAGCAAGCAGGTCAGGATTGAGCAGAATCTTCACGCTTTTTTTCTCTCCTGCTTTAAGGTCAATGCGGGCGAAACCCTTAAGTTCTTTCACGGGTCTAAGCATGCTACCAACCTCGTCAGAAATGTATAGCTGGACTATTTCAATTCCTGCTCTTTTACCGGTATTCTTTACTTCAAAAGAAATTGCCAGATCCTCGGCTTCTTTTAATTTTGAAGCGGAAAGCCTGAGTTTTGAATATTCATAAGTTGTATAAGAAAGCCCGTGCCCGAAAGGATAAAGCGGCATTGAGTCCGTTTCAATATACTTAAGCCGGCAGGACCGCCTGCGGTTATAATGCACCGGAATCTGCCCTGTCGACTTTGGCAGCGAAACCGAGAGCTTGCCGCAAGGGTTAAACCCGCCAAAAAGCAATTCTGCAACGGCCTCTGCCCCTTCATCAGCCGGATACCATGCAGAGATAATAGCGGAGCATTTATCAGAAATATTTCCAAGAGCAAGTTGACGCCCAGAAAGATAAACTAAAATGACGGGCTTGCCGAATTTCCGGAGTTCAGCCAGCAGTTCTTCCTGAACGCCCGGAAGTTCCACGCTGATTCTGTCATCGCCTTCACCTGAAATCCCTCTCCCTGCGGTTGAAGAGTATTCTCCAAGAACAGCTACGATTACTTCCGCTTGAGAAGCAGCTTTTAAGGCCTCCGCAAAACCCTCCTTGCTTTTCTCAAGAAAACCGCAGCCGCGAGCGTAAAACACTTCTGTCCCGCGGGAAACTTTTTCCTTTATCCTTTCAAGTATGCTCTTTGACCATTTTTTTACGCTGCTGTCAGAAAGATTATAGTGTGAGCAATAATGATAGTCCCCGTAGAGATTCCTTGCGGAATCAGCGTTGGGCCCGATAACGGCTATTTTTTTTATTTTTTTTGAGAGAGGCAGGGCGTCTTTCTCATTCTTAAGCAGCACCAGAGACTGCTTTGCGGCCTTCAGAGAGAGTTTTCTGTCTTCCTTAACATTAAGCCCGTTAAGCTTCCCCGTTTTTACAAACGGCTTTTCAAACAACCCTAACATAAATTTTACGCGGAGGTGCCTGGAAACCGAAAGATCAATATCAGCTTCTTTTACGGTTCCCTCCTTTACAGCCTGTTCAAGTTCTTTGTAAAAACGGAACATCGGATATTCTATATCCAGCCCGGCATTGAAAGCGCGGACTCCCGCATCCTTTTCATCTTTTGCGGTGTATTGAAAATTCCAGAGCTGGTCTATGGCACTGTAATCCGAAACAACAAAACCCTTAAACCCCCATTCGCCGCGGAGTATTTCCGTCAGAAGCCAATGCGATTCGGCGCAGGGAGTACCCTCAAAGTCGCCGTAAGCATTCATGATCGACAGGGCTTTTCCTTCTCTGACTGCGGCCTCAAACGGAAAGAGTATCTCTTCCCTGAACTCGCGCAAGGTTACCCGAGTGGTGCTCACATTCCTCCCGCCCTCCGAAACTCCGTACCCGGCAAAATGCTTTGGAGTTGCTATAAGTCCGTCCTTAAGGCTTTCTCCCTGCAGGCCTATAATATACTCTGTTCCAAGCTTTGCAATCAGATAGCCGTCCTCTCCGTAACTTTCCTCTACCCTTCCCCATCTCGGTTCTCTGGAAACATCCAGCATGGGCGAGAGCCCCTGGTGGACTCCGTTAGCTCTGGCGACTTTTTTTATAGCGGCGCCGATCTCTTTCAGCAATCCTGGATTCCAGGAGCAGGATAAACCGAGGGATTGTGGAAAACTTACTGCGCCGTAAACCATGTATCCCGCAAGCGTTTCTTCGTGCATGATAGCCGGAATCTTCAGCCTGGTCTTTGTTAGAAGAATCTTCTGCAGCTTGTTCCGGGACTTTGCGGATTCTTCCGGAAGCGTATTCAGAATAGTCCTGCCGACCGTGCCTATCTGCCCCGTGCCGTATTTCAGCGCTTTAAGCGCCGCCTTTTCGTTCAGAGAGTTTTTATTAATAAAACCTTTGGGGTCAACCGAGGCAAGCTGGGCTAGTTTTTCTTTTAGAGTCATTCTGGAGAGGAGATCTTTTAATCTGGACTCAACGCTTAACCTTGGGTTCCAGTAAGGTAGTTTATTGCTCATTCTTGTATTCCTTTAAAGCATTCCTGCTTCTTTTAGTTTTTCTATTACTGCCCGGTAATGGGCAGCGGTTTCAAAAACAGTTAAATTGCAGAGAGAATTGTACTCGGAATCATCCGTTTTTATTATTCCGTCATATTTCAATTCCATCAGGCCGTTCTCTATCATCCTGGCCTGCGCAAGAAAGGTTTCAGGTTTTAAAGCTCTCAGCTGAACAAGTTCGGTTTTCCCTTTTACACCTATGATTTCCTCTTCTATATTGTGCCAATCCGGCTGTAGGCCGAGAGAAAATTGCTTTTTTTTCTTTCTGAATATATCCTTCATGCGGTCTATGTTGCAGGAGTGGACATTTTTTGCCTTTGAGAGCATTTCCCAAAAGGCCTTCTCCGGTTCGTGGGAAGCGCCTGCGAAAGAAGCATACAGAGCTGAAACAGCTCCTTCAAGATCCTTGAGCCTGGCAAGCAATATTACAGTATTTTGTTCTTCGGTCCATTTCATAGTAAATATAATATAGCAAAACAAAATGATAGTCAAGAAGACATCGGGGAGGGCTGCAGCTTTATTTCAGACGATATCGCGCATCAAACCGAGTCCGTTAGCCAGATAAAACAGTCAAAAGAAATAGAAGCCCGTTACTACATCGGGATACTTTGTAAACGCGTCGCGCACACCGCTGTTTCCCATTTGACCAAGCTCAGCACCACCCGAGGAGAGACCTATCTTGATATTCATATTCCGCATCCCTCTGCAGTAAGTGTCAATGTTGCCGCCGTAATCATAATGCTGGTGCATATCAAATATCATAAAACCCTCGGGTATCGGCCTGAAATAATAATTAAAAGTAGTTTCTTACAACTGCTGCGGAATAACAAGGGGAAAATAGCAGAATTTTTCTTCTTTTCCTAGAGAGATTAAATATGGCTGACGGGGAAGGACTCGAACCTTCAACTACCTGCTCCAGAGGCAGGCGTCCTACCATTAGACGACCCGTCAACATTACACGCGAAGCGTGCTATTTCAATATCTAGACGGGAAGTCAACCCCTGAGCGAAGCGAACGGGGTTAGACGACCCGCAAAATCTATATCTTAAAATCCAATTCAC
>JBAXDA010000086.1:0-6255 GCA_037141215.1 Candidatus Firestoneibacteriota bacterium
CCATACCTTCTATTATGATAATTTTGGCGGTGCTCATGATAAGCACCGTAAAATTTCCGTCGCTTAAATATTATATCTCAAAAGAGAAAATAAGGTTTGTGGCCTTAGCGGCTGCCATAGCCGCCCTGCTCATTCTAATATTGACATTTGAACTCACGGTCTTTGTCCTCTGCACGGGTTATGTGCTCTGGGGTCTCTTATGGGCCGCGGTAAGGTTCTTAAAGAAAAAGAAACCAAATATGAAGCAACGGGGAGAGTAATTATGAAAGACAAGATCCTTATATTTGACACCACTCTGCGCGACGGCGAGCAGGTCCCGGGCGCTTCGCTTACCAGGGTGGAGAAACTTGAAATAGCAAAACAGCTTGAAAGGCTGAATGTGGATATTATTGAGGCCGGTTTTCCCATCTCCTCTCCGGGAGATCTGGAGTCGGTGAAGGAGATTTCCAAGGCGGTCAGGACTCCCATTATCGCGGGGCTTGCCAGAGCTGTTAAGAAGGATATTGAGGCCTGCGCGGAAGGCGTAAAACCCGCGAAGCGCCCGAGGATACACACCTTCATAGGCACTTCAGACATTCATGTAAAATTTATCACGAATACCACTCGCGAAGAGGTGCTAAGGCGTTCGATTGAGGCCGTCAAGCTCGCAAGGAACCTCTGCCCGGATGTTGAATACTCGGCGATGGACGCGACCCGGACCGATTTTGATTATCTCTGCAAAATAGTTGAGGAGACCATAAAGGCCGGGGCTTCCACCATAAACATACCGGACTCGGTCGGTTATTCCGAGCCGGATGAGTACGGCGCCCTTATCAGCAGGCTGATGAACAAAGTTCCCAATATTAACAAGGCTATCATAGCGGTACACTGCCACAATGACCTCGGGTTGGCCACGGCCAATTCGCTGGCGGCAATAAAGGCGGGAGCCAGGCAGATAGAATGCACCGTTAACGGACTGGGCGAGAGAGCGGGTAACGCGTCGCTGGAAGAAATAGTTATGACGCTGAAGGTAAGGAAAGATGTTTACAATATAGACACCGGCATTAAGACCGAGGAGATTTTCAGAACTTCCAAGATGGTAACCCGTTTTACCGGCATACCCGTACAGGTAAACAAGGCCATCGTGGGACAGAATGCGTTCGCGCACGCTTCGGGTATTCACCAGGATGCGATACTGAAGAACGATTCCACCTTCGGCATTATGACGCCAAAGAGCATAGGCATTACGGGTCACGAGATAGTCCTTACCGCGAGATCAGGGAAACACGCCCTGAAACACCGCCTGCAGGAACTCGGGTTCAAATTTTCCGACGCGGAAATAATGGACCTCTATGTTAAGTTCCTGGAAATAGCGGATAAAAAGAAAGAGGTTTTTGACGAAGACCTTATGGCTCTTATGGAGTCTGTAGGCAAGAAAGGCACAGAGTCCGCCTATCACCTTGAGTACATATATGTTGCCACCGGCAGTCAGGTGGTGCCGACCGCAACCGTCAGGGTAAAGGTTAACGGGAAGACGGAACAGGCTGCCGCCATCGGGGACGGACCGGTTGACGCGGCTTACAAGGCCATCAACGAGATCCTGAACGAGAAGGAAGTTAAACTGCTGGATTACCAGATCCGTTCCGTAACCTCAGGAAAGGAAGCCATGGGCGAAGTAAGCATCCGGATTAAGAAGGGCGAAACCGAGGTGAACGGCAGGGGCATATCAACGGATATTATCGAGGCAAGCGCCAAGGCGTATCTTGACGCGCTGGGAAAGATAGCGAGAGCAAAGAAAGTAAAAATATAAAATCGTTCATAACGTTCATAAAGTTTATAACGTTTGTAACGTAAAAGGGAGTTTAAAATGGGGATGACGATAACAGAAAAGATACTCGCGGCTCACGCGGGGAAAAAAGAAGTGAAACCGGGCGAACTTATCTGGTGCAAGCTGGATATAGTTCTCGGGAACGATATTACGGCACCGATAGCCATCAAGGAATTCAAGGGCGCGGGGGCGAAAAAAGTGTTTGATAAGGACCGGGTCTGTCTTATACCCGACCATTTCACGCCGAACAAGGATATTAAATCTGCCGAACAGGCGCAGATGCTCCGGTTTTTTGCAAAGGAACAGAAACTTTCCAATTATTTTGAAGTGGGAAAGATGGGAGTTGAACACGCTCTGCTTCCCGAGAAAGGCATAGTAACCGCGGGCGACGCCATTATCGGCGCGGATTCTCACACCTGCACTTACGGCGCGCTTGGCGCGTTCTCCACGGGAGTGGGGAGCACCGATCTGGCGGCCGCAATGATCGGGGGAAAGACCTGGCTTAAGGTTCCCGAGGCGATGAAGTTTGTTTTTAAGGGTAAACTTTCAAAATGGGTTACCGGCAAGGACCTTATACTTCATCTTATCGGGGATATTGGCGTTGACGGCGCGCTTTACCGTTCCATGGAGTTCTGCGGGGACACGATAGAAAACCTTTCTATGGAAGGGCGTCTCTCAATGTGCAATATGGCCATAGAAGCCGGAGGGAAGAACGGTATTATCGCTCCGGATAAGATAACAAAAGAGTTCCTCAAGGGAAGATCACAGAGAAAGCCCGTCTTCTATGCAAGCGACAAGGATGCGAAATATATTGATGTGAGGGAGTACAACGCGGCAAAGATAGAACCGACGGTTTCCTTTCCGCATCTGCCCAGCAACGCAAAGCCCTTGAGCAAAGTGGGCAATATTAAGATTGACCAGGTTGTTGTCGGTTCCTGCACAAACGGCAGGATAGAGGATATGCGACTGGCGGCAAAGATTATAAAAGGCAAAAAGGTGCATCCCGATGTAAGGATGCTGGTAATTCCCGCGACGCAGAAAGTATTTATGGATATGATCCACGAAGGGCTTACTGAGATATTCGTAAACGCCGGCGCGGCGGTCTCAACGCCCACCTGCGGGCCCTGTCTCGGCGGGCATATGGGCATACTTGCCGCGGGTGAAAGAGCCGTGGCTACGACAAACAGGAATTTCGTCGGAAGGATGGGCGACCCCAAGTCTGAAGTCTATCTTGCCAGTCCGGCGGTTGCGGCAGCGTCAGCAATACTTGGCAAAATAGCGGGACCGGAAGAATTAAGATAAAACTCACTCTGACTCTCTCCTTGAAAAGGAGAGAGAAGGCAAAGGTAACGAAGTATATTTTAACCTCACTCTGACTCTCTCCTTCAAAAGGAGAGAGAATGTTACGGAAAGGGAGAACACTATGAAATTTACGGGGAAAGTCTGGAAATTTAGAGACGATGTAAATACGGACGAGATAATTCCGGCGAGGTATATGAACACCTCCGACCCTAAAGAGCTTGCGAAGCATACAATGGAAGACATTGACAAAGATTTTATGAAGAAAATGACGCCGGGAGATATCATAGTCGGCGGAAAAAACTTTGGCTGCGGTTCTTCCAGGGAGCACGCTCCGATCTGTCTTAAAGAGGCGGGTATTGCGTGTGTCATCGCAAAGAGTTTTGCCAGAATTTTCTACAGGAACTCTTTCAATATGGGCTTCTCAATAATAGAGAGCATTGAAGCGGCGGAAGACATAAAAGAAGGCGATTCCGTTGAGGTTGATCTTGTGGCGGGAGAGATAAGGAACAAGACCACCGGCAAGGTCTACAAAGTTGCGCCTTATCCCAAGTTTATGCAGGAGCTGATAAACGCGGGCGGGCTGATGAACTATGTTAAGAAAAACTCTTAATACCTTTCTTCTCCTTTTAGCCGCCGCGGCAGTTTTTGCCTCCGGCGATTACTGGGTCAAGCCAATGCAGGAAATTCATAAGAAATTTACGGGAACCCCGGGCAGTGTAAGGCTCTGCGGCGACTCCATTACCGAAGCCGCTGAATTCTGGGATCCGGTCCAATATGTAGAGACAGCGCCGGACTTTGACCTGAAAAGCGTTAAAAAATACATAGAACCGGGCTCCTGGCAGGTCAAGGGGTCTTTTTTTGGCAATATGAAAGGCTGGACGATAAATAACGGTATGGGCGTGCTGGATCTGTTAATTCTTAAAAAACAGAATCCCGAAGCCTGTATCGTGATGTTCGGCACCAATGACCTGGAGGGGGGTGCTCCTTCCGAAACGGGTTATGACAAAAAACTCAGGCTCTTCATAGACAAGATACTGAAGAACGGAACCGTGGCGATAATGTCCACAATCCCCCCAAAAAGAGACAAACTCACCAAAGTGGAAGATTACAATAAAGAGATAAGGAAGATTGCTTTTGAGAAAAATGTCCCGCTGATAGAACTCTACGAAGAAATATTTTCCCGCCAGCCGGAAAAATGGGACGGGGAGCTTATCAGCGACGGCACTCACCTGACCTGGAACAGCGGGTTTAATAAATTCGATGAAGCTTCTTTAAAGAAAAACGGTAATATGACGAGAAATTACGCGACTTTCAAAAAATACGCCGAAGTATATAAGAAAATATTTAAAAAACAAAAATAAAAAAATAGAAAAAGATAAAAAGAGAAAAGTAAGATAAAAACAGAAAAACAGAAAAATAGAAATATAGAAAATAATAACATAAAAACAGAAACACAGAAAAGCATAACAAAAAGACAAAACAGAAAGACAAAACAGAAAGACAGAATAGTAGAAAAAGAGAAAAATAGAAAGATAGAAAAGAAAATAAAAAGAGAAAAACACAAAAATTGTGGGGTTTTATGGCGGATGAGAAGAAAGCGGGATGGGGGCTCTTTACAAAGATAGTTTATGTATTTGCCTGTTTCTCTGTCTTTCTTGCAGCCGCGGTCAATGTCTACCTGCTCGCGTTCGTTCTGCCACACGCCGGAGAAGCTCTTAAACTCCTCGGAGAACTTCCGGGCTTTACGAAGTTTGTTCTTGGAGTTTCCGCTGAGACTAGCAAATTCCCGGGGATAACGGCTCTTATCGCTCTTGTGCTTACCGCGGTTGTAATATTTGCCCTCGGCAAAATAAGATCCGGCAAGCTCCTGATAGCAGCTTCTTTGCTTCTTGAAATCATTCTTGTCCTGCAGCTTGCCGCTCTGGTTTACGCTGTTATGCTTCCCGGAATGAACCTGTAGTTGTTGCTCTTCAAGCCTTGACATCCGCAGTACTATATTATATAATTATATCATATCATGGCAGGGAGGTGTTTTATGAAAACGGTGCAGGCAATAACGGTTACCATACCCAATGAAATAGCGACCCAGCTTAATGAACTGCAGAAATCAGAGATGAAGAACTGCAGTAGTATTGTAACTGAGGCGCTTAGACAATATATAGAATGGAAAATGTTCAAAGGTCTTCAAAGGGAAGCCGCTGCAGTGGCCCGGGCTATGGGTATAAGGACTGAGGAGGATGTTGTCAAACTGATACACGATTTTAGGAAATCAAAATGAAGTACAGGGTTGTTCTCGATACAAATGTGCTTGTCTCCGCTGTTGTTTTCCCGGGCGGAGTTCCCGAAGATGTGTGGAAAACCGTGCAGTCCGGAGAAGTAGAGTTTGGTGTTTCAGAAGCCATACTTGACGAGTTATACCGGGTGCTGGGCAGTAAGTTCCATTTTAACGAAACTGCGCTTGCCCTGCAAAAGTATTTGATACTGCAAAATGCAAAACTGATAGATCCTGATATTATAATTGATTCTGTTGTCAGGGATGTAAACGATAAGAAGATCCTTGAATGCGCCGTTGAATTTAAGGCTCATTTCATTGTGACCGGGGATAATCACCTTCTGGAACTAAAAAAGTTCAAAGGAATTATGATAGTCAGGCCGGCAGTTTTTCTTGAAATATTAGCAGGTCAAACAGGCGGCGGTATTGTCAGGGAGCCGATTTCAAAGTATATCAATAAATCAGCAAAGAAAAAGAACTTCCGGTGATTACTTGCATTTTGTTTGACACCGGCAGTGTTATCTGTTAAGAATAACCTACTCAATAAGCAAAGGAACTCTTATGAAAAACACCTGGAGCGCGAAGGCCTACAGAACCCTTACCTGTTTGCTGCCGCCGGCAAAAAACAGAGCCGGAAAATGCATTCAATGCGGGAAATGCTGCAGCCTTCCGAACAAATGCCCTTTTCTTAAGGTGAAAGCAGACGGCAGCGCTCATTGCGTGATACATGTTATTCGTCCGCTGAACTGCAGGAAATATCCGAGAACAAAAAAAGAACATATAACGCCTGAGACTTGCGGATACACCTTTAAGGAGAATGATTACACAGATTAGGAAAAGCGATTAGAGGGATTAGGAAACTACTTGGTGAATG
>JBAXDA010000087.1:0-6254 GCA_037141215.1 Candidatus Firestoneibacteriota bacterium
CCCGTGCACTTTACGGTATTGCCTTCTTCTATGTTTTTATCGTCACCGAGAATAATAACGCCGATGTTGTCTCTCTCAAGATTTAGCGCGATGCCGAAAACATTGTTGGGAAATTCCACCAGCTCAAAATAACGCGCTTCATCAAGCCCGTAGACCCTCGCGATGCCGTCTCCGACCATAAGCACCACTCCGGTATTTCTCTTGTCAAGCTTGCCCTCATATTTTGCTATCAGCCCTCTCAAGACAGAGGTTATTTCTTCAGGGTTCGCTTTAATTTCTTTTGACATATCGTCCTCTTTTGGTCTCTCGAATATTGTTATTCATAGAAGGATTACACAGATTTTTAAAAAGCGATTACGCAGATTAAAGCGGTTCTAATCCGTTTAATCTCCTTATTCTAATCTGAGTAATCAACTGCTTTAGCAGTTACTTCAGTAGGCTGTTCCGTATTTCGTTCAGCCTGTTTCTGATAGAATCGTCAATAATGTCGTTGCCTATCTTTATCGTCAGCCCGCCAAGGAGTCCGGGGTCGGTAAAATAGCTGATAATAAACTTTGCCGAATATCTTTTTTCCAGTGTTTTCACGATTCGTTCCCTCTGCTTTTCGTCGAGGGGAGCGGCAGACCTGGCTTCAGCGCGCAAGATGCCCTTATGCCTTTCATACAGCGAGAAAAACTCTCCGTGCGCTTCTTTGAAAACATTCATTCTTTTCTTGTCAATAAGCAGATAGAAAAAGTTCAACAACTCCTGCGCCGCACCGACCCCGCCCGCATCTTTTAACATTCCGTCTTTTTCCGCGCGGCTCATTGTCGGAGAGAGGAGCAGCTGCAGAGCGGCCGGTGAAAGGCGCTCTGAGGCAAGGTCCAATCCGTTTTTTATGGTCTCGAGTTTTGCTTCTCCGCCCGAAACCGCGGCCTCAAAGAGAGCTCTGCCGTATTTTTTTGCCATTAAGCCTGCCGGCATCATCCCCCGCCTTTTTCTATTTCTGAGAGCACTTCGTCAACCAGTTTGTCGTCAACTTTTTTTGTGATGTTCTCTTTTATGACTTTTTCCGCTATGGAAATAGACATATTGACTACCTCGGTTCTCAATTCCTTGAGCATTTTATCTTTCTCAATGCCTATCTTCTCGTAGGTTTTGTCCAAGATATTTTTGGCTTCCTGTCTGGCTTTAAGGATAATCTCATTCTTTACTTCAATGCCTTCTTTGGTGGCATCCTTTATAGCCTCTTGGACCCTTTTTTCTATTTCTTCAAGATGTTTTAAATACTCGGCCTTCATTTCTTCCGTATCGGCTTTGTTTTTCTCGGCGTTTTCAAGAGCAGTCTTTACTTCCGCGGCTCTTTTCTCAATCATGCCCAGAAACATCTTAATAAAGACTTTCCAGATAAGAATCATTCCCAGAAGGAATGTAACTATCTGAACTATCAGTATTTTAGGATCGAAATCAAGCATTGGTTATTTTTTCCCTTTCTGTGCTTTCTGGCTAACAGCTGCCGCTTCCTTGTATTTTGCCAGCTCGGCTTCGAGCTTTATCTTCTCAATCTCCTGCGCAATCACCTGGTTCTCCGCGCGTACTGTGTCCAACTTCAAAAAGGGAGCTGTGAACGGGTTTGCGAAAAGCAGGATTATGGAGATAACCAGCACATAGATGGCGATTGATTCAATGAAGGCAAGGCCGATTATGAGAGTGCCGTTTATGGCCCCCGAAGCTTCCGGCTGCCTGGAGATACCTTCCATGGCTTTGCCGAGAGCGTTGCCCTGAGCATTGGCGGTCATTAAGGAACCTATTGCCATTGAGATTCCCGCCACAACAATTGAAGCTATGTAGATCCAGTCGCTTGCCATACTTCCTCCTTTAAATTGTTTTCTAAAAGTATTTAACGTTTCAAAAATTATTAAAGTGTAAACATGTTTCTATGCGTGTTCTTCCGAAGGGCTTATTGCTCCGGCAATATATACCATTGCGAGCATGGTGAAGACCAGCGCTTGTATAAAACTCACAAGAACTCCGAGGAGCATAATTAGCGGCCGCAAAACAAGCGTAACCCCCATCAGCGCTCCCTTTACAGCGGTGTTCATATCAGCCGAAACAAAAATTACAAAGAGCGTCGCAAGTATTCCAAGCAAAAGTTCCTTGGCCATAAGATTTCCGAAAAGACGGAAGGCCAGCGAGACCGGCCGTATGAACTCCCCTATCAGATGTATCGGAAAGAGCAGGGGCGCGAGCCAGTAAGGCGGTCCCGCAAAATGTTTCAGATAACCGAGCAGGCCTTTTTCCTTTATGCCGAAGTAATGTGTGGAGCAAAAAATAATAATGGCAAGCGCGAAGGTAATGTTTATATTGCTTGTCGGAGATTTTAATCCGGGCACCAGGCCCATAAGATTTCCGAAAAAAATAAAGAGAAAGAGCGTTATAAAAAGGGGGAGGAATCTGGGGCCGTTCTCTCCCATAAATTCTTTTGATTTTGCTATTACCCACTCAATGGTGAATTCCACCGCGTTCTGCATGCCGGCAGGCGTCTTCTGCAATTTTCTTGCCGCAAAATAAAGCAGGATTATTATCACTGCCATAACTATCCAGGACATAGTAATGACATCCGGAATCCCCGGGATCCGCACGAGAATTATTTCCGATAACGGTCCTTCTTCGGTCATTTCTTTCCCTGCCCTTGCTTATAAAATTTCTTGTATGGCGAAATCAAAGTTATTACGGCAAGGCCTCCGCAGGCGGAGAGGAGAATCTCTTTGCCAAGGAGCTTATTAATAATGAAGAACACAAGAACAATAAAGAACATTCTTACAAAAAGGCTCATATATAGAAGTATCCTGGCTTTGTTTATGCGTTTCGGATCTGCCTTGTCTATTGCCATAGATTTCTGTACAACAAGAAAGAGGAGATAGTTGTTGCCGGCGCCTAAAAGCGCCCCCATTAAAACGCCAATTACCACCAACGCAATTACGTTCATTTTTTACCCACTTCCCTGAAAATAGTATAGAATCCGGCTGCGATTCCCGCCAGTAATAGAATTATAGTAAAAAACGGCCCTGTTCCGAGTTTTTTGTCAAGATAAACACCTGCCGCAAGTCCTAAAAATATAAATGCTGCAAGGGTAAATCCCAAACCTCCTGCCCGGCCGGCCTTTGCCAACCACTTAAAATCATTCACAACTAATAATGATAGCAAAGAAGGGGGGCAAAAGCAAGTAAACTGTGGATAGGCATACATTATATGGAGATTTAGGCGTATCAAACCCGGCAATACAGGGATTGGGGAAGTAAAACCCGGGCATAGCAAAAGTGTGAAATGTAAGGCTTTCCGGAAAAGCCGGCAGAGTGTATGGACCAGAGTATTTGCGGAATGACTTGTGTTATGGCAAATAGTATGAACCCTCAAAGTTTCGGAATGATTACCAGTAATACTTTTCAAAAGACAAAATTCTTTTGACCCAAAGAGGGTTCTTATCTCCTTGACCTTGCCCGTCCCCTTTCTTATAATTAATCAACGTCTGCTAAAAAGGGTGGCTATGAAAAAGGTATTTTTGCTCTCAACAATTATTTGCTTTTCCGTTGTCTTCGCGTATTCCCAGGACAACAGGAGCAGGTGGGATAAACTGGAAAAGTTCTTCTCGCCTCCCGCACAGTTCAAAAATGACACGGGAACCTATAAGCCACTTACAAATTTCTACAACGGAACTCCCGTGGCAAACCCCGAAGACTGGCCGAAGCGCAGAGAAGAGATAATAAAAAAATGGGAAGGCGTTATCGGTAAGTGGCCGGTCTCAATAAAACCGCCGGCAGTTACAGTCACTTATAAAAAAGTGGAGAAGACCTACACGCGTTATGAAGTTGAAGTGGAAGTCGAAAAAGATATCAGAGTGAAAACCAACGTGCTTGTTCCGAATGAGTACGGACCATTCCCCGCGGTGATGGTGGTTTACTATGACGCTGAAACCCCGATAAGAGAAAAGGTAATTGATAAATCCAGAATTCCCAATAGAGAGATACCGAATGTCCGCGGCTTTGCTCTGGACCTTGTAAACCGCGGCTATGTAACGATGTCCGTAGGTTTTGATCCTAAACAGCTGAAAGGAATTGAAACTGCTGACGGGAAAATACTTCAGCCGCTCCACTGGCTCGGGTTTATAACGGAAAGATGCAGAAGATATCTTGCAACTCTTCCCGAAGTGAATCAGGACAAGATCGCGATCATGGGGCATTCATACGGGGGGAAGTGGGCAATGTTCGCTTCCTGCTTCAATGAAAGATTTGCCTGCGCTGTCTGGTGCGACCCGGGAATTGTTTTCAATGAAAAAGACCCGAACGCGAATTACTGGGAGCCCTGGTATCTCGGTTACGAAAAAGATAAAACAAGAACCTCGGGAATAGTAACAGAAGCGAACCCGAGAACCGGCGCGTATAAAGAATTAATTGCGCATGGAATGGACCTGAACGAAATAATGGCTCTGATGGCTCCAAGGCCTTTCCTTGTTTCCGGAGGAGAGCAGGATCCGATAGAGCATTGGAAAGCTTTAAATACTGTTATCCCGGTTTATTCTTTACTGGAAAAATATGACAAGGTCGCTTTGACGCAAAGATTTTTTCATCCTCCGACAAAGGAATCAAACGAAGAAGCGTACACGTTCCTGGATTATATATTGAAATAATACAAAACAAGAATTAGGATTTAGGGATTAGACTGTCGAATATTTTAAAGCTATATGATTTAAGCCGAAGGCGTACGCGTACAAAAATGGTGACATATTAGCAGTGCCTGCGAAGGTGCAGGCCCTTAGTTTAAATCCTAAACCCTTAATCCTAAATTCTGTTTTCCTGCTGTCAATGTAGGAATTAGCGCTATATTTCGAGAAAAAGAGAAAAACATTCAGAATGTATACCTGCAAAACCCCCTTATATAATAAGGCTTATTGGAAAAGATGAATAAATATGCCCAAATATGCATTTATTTTGTGTTAGGGTATTGACAAACAGAGGTAAATGTTGTACATTATGTCTCCTCAGTATAGAGGATTAATTTATTGAGATATCCCTTGACAGTTTCAATATCATTTGTTATAATCACAACACTTGATTGAAATGATGGGTGAAAGGGTGTAGCACGGGCGGTTTTAGGGCTCATTTAAAGAAGTCTAAAGAAAGTCCCTGACCGGGAAATTAGGTCGGAGTCATTTTTTAGAGTTTTTTGAAGAGCGCCGAAAAATCAGCGCTCTTCTTTTTTTTTCGTTCTTTGAGCAGACTATACGAGATATATTTGAGTAAACCTATTGGTGTATGAACCAAAACAATCATTTAAAAGAGCTATTTAAATTCTCTATTGGAGAGTTTGATCCTGGCTCAGAACTAACGCTGGCGGCGTGCCTAACACATGCAAGTCGCGCGAATTTATCAGGGTAGCAATACTCTGGTGAATTAGCGGCAAACGGGTGAGTAATACATAGGTAATCTTCCTTCGGGTAAGGGATAACCCGGCGAAAGCTGGGCTAATACCATACGATACTGTATTATGAAAACGGTGCAGTCAAAGCAGTAATGCGCCCGAAGATGAGCCTATGGCCTATCAGCTTGTTGGTGGGGTAACGGCCTACCAAGGCTAAGACGGGTAACCGGCTCGAGAGGGTGCTCGGTCACACTGGAATTGAGAAACGGTCCAGACTCCTACGGGAGGCAGCAGTGGGGAATATTCCGCAATGGGCGAAAGCCTGACGGAGCGACGCCGCGTGGATGATGACGGTCTTCGGATTGTAAAATCCTGTAGAGGGGGAAGAAGGGTGCCGTAAGGCATTTGACAGTACTCCTAAAGTAAGCTACGGCAAACTCTGTGCCAGCAGCCGCGGTAATACAGAGGTAGCAAGCGTTGTTCGGAATGACTGGGTGTAAAGCGCGTGTAGGTGGTTTTGTAAGTTGAATGTGAAATCCCTTGGCTCAACCAAGGAACGGCATTCAATACTGCATAACTTGAGTGCGGAAGAGGAAAGTGGAATTTCGGGTGTAGCGGTGAAATGCGTAGATATCCGAAGGAACACCGGTGGCGAAGGCGACTTTCTGGTCCGCAACTGACACTGAGACGCGAAAGCTAGGGGAGCAAACAGGATTAGATACCCTGGTAGTCCTAGCCGTAAACGATGTACACTAGGTGTGCCCTCCTTAGGGGGGTGTGCCGAAGCTAACGCATTAAGTGTACCACCTGGGGAGTACGGCCGCAAGGTTGAAACTCAAAGGAATTGACGGGGGCCC
>JBAXDA010000088.1:0-6244 GCA_037141215.1 Candidatus Firestoneibacteriota bacterium
GAAGGCCCTGACACCGGGAAAAATTGTACCCTCATACTGCATAGGGCCGAGTTCGAGCGGCTTTATTCTGCGTTTTGTTTTCTCATCATCTCTTTTTAGATACACTATCTCAAGACAATTCCCTGATTCTATCGCGCCCTCTATAATCCCGGCCTTTTCCGAAGCCGGCTGGTCCCTTTCCGAGAGGGCGTAGCGGTACTTGGTAATAAAGTCCCCGACCCGCCAGTCCATCCTGACATCTTCTCTTCTTACGGGCTGTTTTAAGCTCAAGCCGGACAGGGCAGTGCACCTGCTTAACGCCACATAAAGCTGACCGTGGGCAAAGGTCCCTCTCCCGAGGTCAACGGTCACATTGTCAAAGGTCTTGCCCTGGCTTTTATGAATCGTTATGGCCCAGGCGAGTTTCATCGGATACTGCGTAAAACTGCCTATTACCGAAGATTCTATGGAGTTTCTTCCCTTATCGTAATAATAATGAAAGACATCCCAGGTGCACTGCCGGACTTCCTCAATGCTTCCGTCCGCCAGTTCAATTATTATTACCGGCTTCCCGCCTTCCGAGTCCTGTTCCGCGCCTGCCACCTTTGCAATGGTGCCGTTAACCCACCTGCCGCTTGATTCGTTATTCAACATCATAACCTGCGCGCCTTCTTTGATACAAAGCTCTTCGTCCGCCGGGAAACGCGATTTCTCAACTTTTCCGTCCGACTCCGCATTAAACACAAACGGGCGGCCTTTCAGTTTCTCAAGTTCCCTTCTGTTCATACCTTCTGCCATGGCGTTTGTAGTCGTAAGGTAGACCTGCCTTGCCTCCTTCGGAAGTTTTACGCCCACACGCTTGTTCAATTCAAAAAGTTCCGCCCTCCCCGCCGTGTTATTCCTTATCCTGTTCAGGAGCCCTATAAAAACAGGATCTTTCTGACGGTAAACTTTTTCAAACTCAACGAACTCCATTTCCAGTTCTTCAAAAACTTTCGCCGAAAAAAAGTAAGGGCTCCTGTACATGGTCTTAAATATCTCCCTCTCGGAAGAAGTGACCACCGGAGGCAGTTGATAAAGGTCCCCTATGAAGACCATCTGAACTCCGCCGAAAGGTTTTTTGCTTTTTTTGCCGTTCAACCTAAGGAACCTGTCAACACAATCCATCAGGTCAGACCTTACCATGGAAACTTCATCAATAATAATAAGCTCTAACTTCTTGTAGGTTTCTCTGCGTTCTGCAGAAAATTTCCTGACTTTCTCAAGGGTTATATCAGGCTTGAAATTGAAGAAGGAATGGATGGTCTCCCCTCGGACATTGAGGGCAGCCACGCCAGTAGGCGCCAGCACTACCATGTTTTTTGATGTAATATTCCTGTAATATTCAAGAAAGGTTGATTTTCCTGTCCCCGCGCGCCCTGTAAGGAAGACATTCTTTTCCGAGTTCTCAAGAAGCTCAACAGCTTTCTTGAAATCAGAGTTTATTTCTATTTCCCTTTGTTTTTCAGGCATAACACTACAAGCATACAGCCAATTTTCACTGTTTTCCAGCCTTTTTTAAGCGGGGGTTGAGAAACTGCTCATTCTTGTGCTACAATCATTAAACGCCGCAGATATTTTTGATTTTTCAATGCCCGCCTCGGTGTTATTTCGGCGGACGAGGTCTCGCTATACAGATGGCGGATAAACAATTCTTGGAGGCAGGACATATGAACAGGGATAAAGCAAAAGAAATAATGGAGCTCTTCAAAGATAAGAAATGCGACTGCCCGCTCACCACCTGTGAGCAGCACGGAAATTGCACGGAATGTGTTACTATACACCGGCATTACGGAAATCATTTTCCCCACTGCCTGCAATTCCTCGTCAAAGACAAGATAAAAGAACTGGCCAAGACCATAGAGATAACTATAGAGGACAAAAAACCCGGGTCGGGAAAATAACCGCCCACACATTTTTCCAAAGGAGCATTATGAAATATATCACGGAACCTAAGAAGAAACTTCCCATATATGGCAGTTACGATGTTGTAGTCTGCGGAGGAGGCCCTGCCGGCATTGCCTCGGCGCTTTCAGCCGCGAGAAACGGCGCAAAAACCCTCCTCATAGAACAGACCGGCTGTCTTGGCGGAATGTCAACTGCAGGGCTCGGGCCCAACTTCGCCCCCTTCACTCGGGCGGAAAAACCTCTCGCGCTGGGCATAGCAATGGAGGTATTGAATAAGCTAAAGGCAATCGACGGAATAGGCGCAAGTTCAAAAACAGGCACCTCGTGGATAGCCGTTGATTCTGAAAAAATAAAACTCCTTTACGACCGGCTGATGGAGAAGGCCGGAGTCAAAGTGCTTTTCTTTACCGGGGTCTTCGGCGTCCTCAAGAAAAACAGAAAAATAACCGCCGCAATAATAGAAAATAAGAGCGGCAGGCAGGCTGTACTCGGAAAAAATTTTATTGACGCGACGGGGGATGCAGACCTTGCGGCAAAAGCAGGCGTTCCTTTTGAAAAAGGCGGCAGTAAAGGTGTTTTGCAGCCCGTAACCTTGTGTTTCTCGGCTGCAGGAATAGATTCAGAGAAGTTTAAGACCCTGCGCAATGTGACCTTTAAGGGAAACAACACCAAGATGACGGAAAAAACACTTGAGCCCTTCCTGGGAAAATCTCTTCCGGATATGAAATTCGGAGAATACCGATATATAGTCAACAAGGATATGGGCAACGGCGTCTGGGGCTTTAACTTCGGACATGTCTATAATATTGACGGGACCAACGCGGATGACCTCTCTTTCGGTATTGCTTACGGCAGAAAGATTGCGGATAATTTCATTTCTCACGCAAGAAAGCATATATCCGCTTTTAAGAACGCACAATTGGTCCAGACTGCCCAGCTCCTCGGGGTGAGGGAAACCAGAAGGATAAAGGGCATTTATAAATACACCATCAACGATTATAAGTCTCTCCGCAAATTTGACGATACCATTGCCGTCTTCGACTATCCGGTAGATGTTCACGGCTCGAACAAGTCCAAAAAAACATTCAAACGCCACATGAAGCAATTTACAACGGACTTCATTGTGCCTTACGGAAAATACTACAGCATCCCCTTCAGAGTGCTGATTCCTGAAAAAATAGAAAACCTCTTGGTGCCGGGAAGGTCTCTCTCTGCCGACAGACTGACGCATGGGGCTCTCCGGGTTATGCCGCTCTGCTTTGCTTTCGGAGAAGCAGCGGGACTTGCGGCGGCAATGTCCTGTAAGAGCGGGAAAATAATAAAAGACACAAATATATCCCTGCTACGGGCAAAGCTTAAAAAACAGGGCGCGAAGATTGACTAAAAATAATTATATTATTATGCAGTAGCCGGGAGCTTAATGGAACTTGAAAATATTGACCTCAACGGCTTAGGGCATTTCGGAAAGGAAAAGGGGTCTTTCACACTCGAGACCCTGAACCTGCCGGCACCCTGGGAATACATTTACCAGAACCGGAGAATGCTTCTGAAGGTTGACCAGCACGGACCGGTTTATGCGCAAGCCGAGCCGCCCGGCGATATTATGCTCTTCCGCCGCGACCCTTTTCAACGCTATGCCAGCTGGCTTGTCTGGCTCTCATCTCCCTCTTTCAAACGCGGAAGCTTTACAAATTTCTTCCGCCCCCTGCAGGGAGAAGCTGATCCAGCGGCAAAACCGGAGATTTACCGGGCCTCCTTCCTGCCGCACAAGGCAAGCTACCTTGTTGAGAACGAGGGCCTCCGTGTTGTAACGGAATTCTTTCTTCCCCGCGGGCTTCCGGCAATTGTCATGAAGCTTAAACTTACCAATTTAACTGATAAACCTTTGCAAATCTCCGCGGTGCCTGCCTTGAGACCCTTCTTCAATTCGGTGATGTCGGCAGCCTGGGATAAGCCGGAATGGTATCTGAAAACGGCGTTCTTTCTTGAAGAACACGCGGGGTTTTCCCTGCAGCTTATGAATCCTAAAGGCGATAAGAAACAGCGCAGAACCGGAGTCCTTTGGTCGGATAGAGCTAATCTGGCAGGCGCGGAAATAAGCTATGAGCGTTTTGTCGGGCAGGGAACTTTCGATAATCCCGGGAGCATCAACACAGGCAGGCTCAGGCTTCCGGTTTCCGGAGCAGAACCCTGGAACATATACGGCGAAGGCAATACGCATACAGGCTACCCGCATGTAAATGCCCTGCAATATGAATATAAAATCGGCCCCGGTGAAACCTGCGGTTTCAGCCAGGTCTTTTCGATGCTGGAGGCAAACACGGAAGGGCTTCTTCCTGATGCCGCAGAAGTAAAGAAATCCGCGGTATGGTTGGAGGAAAAAAGATGCAGCCGCGAGTTGGAAAGAATAGAGGCTGACTACAATAGAATCTTCAGCGCCCGCAGTAAAGAAACCCCGGACTCTGCACTAAACAGGTATGCAAACGAATGGCTCCCCCTGCAATTGGACTGGACCTGCTCGCTTGACCGCGGCTGGCCCACGGGAATGAGAGGCTCAAGAGACGCCGCCAGTGATTTTACCGCAATGATACCTATAAACCCAGACTGGGCGAAAGAAACACTGAGAATCCTGTTCTCCTGCCAGAGGACTGACGGCTGGATACCGCGCGGTATCTCCGCCCTCGGAAGGACGGGAACGCATGATCTTCGGAATTATGTTGATGCGGGAAACTGTCTGATAGAACTCCTCTATGAATACCTGTGTTCCTCAAGGGACCTTAAACTTCTGGAAGAAAAGCTTCCCTGGTTGGATAGCGGGACTGAAGCTACCGTACTGGAGCACGCCCTCAAGTCAATGGATTATTATCTACGGACAGAAAACATCGGAGAGCACGGGCTCTGCAAGATAGGAGAAGGAGACTGGCTTGATGCATTAAACCGCGCAGGAGTGAAAGGCCGAGGAGAAAGCGTCTCGGTAACAAATCAGACAATTATTGCGCTGGTCCAGCTCTCAGAACTGCTTGTTTTTCTCGGGCAAGAGAAGAGTTCCCGCGCCTGCCTGCCTGCAGGAGAGACAGAGCGGCTCCTTGCTCTTTACGGGGAGAAGCGGGAATATTTTAAGCGTAACCTGCTGAAGCACGCGCTGAACATTGAGGGTTATTTCAACAGCGTTTTCAGTGACGACGGGGCCTGGCTTTTCTCAGACAAGGACCCTGACGGCGAACGCCGCATCTACGGCCCGGCTTCGTGGATGTCTCTCAGTTCCGGTGTTGCCATACCGGACCTCGTGGAAAATTTGATGAAAGAGATGGACAAACTAAAATGCCCGGCGGGCTACCGCCTCAGCTGGCCGCCTATGGGAAAGATTCCCATACCCAACACAGGCCGGCTGGGAAGCGGAGACCTTACGGCCTTCAGGTCCGAGAATGCAAATGCCTACAACCACGGTTCACACGGATTTTTAGGGAGAGGCCTGGCTGTGGCGGGAAAAGGAGACAGGCTTTACGAGGTTCTGCAGTATCTTCTTCCTTACGACCAGGAGAGGCATCCTGTAGAAACAACAATTACCCCGCCCTACGGAGTGGTCAATTGCTGGCAGCAGCTTCCGGGGTTTCCTTACCGCGGCGGTATGCCTTTCCTTACCGGCAGTATTGCTTACGGCCTCCGTATGATCTATGACTGGATGTATGGCATAAAACCTTTGCTTTCCGGGCTGGCCATAGACCCCTGCATCCCGAAAAACTTCAAGACAATGAAGGCTGAATTTAACTGGCTTAATAACCGCGTGCATTTAACAATACTTAACCCGAGCGGAGCGGAGTGCTTGGTGAGAAGCATGACTGTTGACGGAACTCAGGTTGAGGCTTCCGCGAGCGATCCTTTCAGCGGAAGAAAACTGCACATAGCGCCGGACAGGCTCCTGTCCTCAAAGGGGATACACGAGATTATTGTAACGCTTTAGTTCTTCCTTAAAAAATACCGAAGCGGTTTCAGACTCTACTTTGTTTCCTTGATTATTTTCACGACAAGCTCCGCCTCGGCGGCGCGGAGGGTCATCTCCTCCTTCACCTTCTTCCGCTCGTCTTCAACGGCTTCTTTCAGCTGGCCGACCTGCGCCTGCTTGTCGGCCGAGCCTCCCGCGGCAGAGAGCTTCTCGAGGTACGCTTCGGCCTCGTCGAGGCGGGTTTGGGCCAAAGCCCAGGCGGCATCGGGGGAAAGGTCGGGGGAGGGATAGACGGGTGCGACGAGGGTCAGTTCGTCGTTCACGTTCATCTCGTTCCAGCACACCTGGTCGATCATCACCATGGGCCGGCCCGGC
>JBAXDA010000089.1:0-6217 GCA_037141215.1 Candidatus Firestoneibacteriota bacterium
GAACTCCGGGGCGGCAAGCGTGCCGGTAGAGTTGGAAGTCCTTCCTATAAAACTCGTCTCCCCGAAGAACTTTAATATGTGGTTTTTTGACAGACCGAATATCAGGAACGATAATTTTATGAATAGCCTCAAAGAACACGGAGTCTATGGCTACACGATAGGTTTAAGGAACCTGAAGGTTGCCCCGCAGGGGATCGACTTTAAAGGGTTTGAAGAAGATGTTGACCTTGCTTTAAATAAAGGGCTGAATGGCAGTTTTTTAATCTATGCGCAACCGCTTTCACATGCAATTGCCGCAGCGCTGAAAACAGAATTGCATTCGCCGGTCTTTGCCTCCGAAGGGCGCAAGATGATAGAGAACTTCAACAAGCAGGTTAAGGATAAGTACGGCGAAAAAGCGGAAATATATTATTTCGGAATAGATGAACCGGGAAACAGCGAAGAACGGCGCCTGGAACTGACTCCGCTTATTAAGTGGCTAAAAACCATTGAGGGCGTTAGAGTCGTGGAGACTCTTAACGGGCCTGATATTTATAAGCTTTACGGACAATATACCGATGTGAATTGGAGTTACGCGCTCTGGCCGGACCTGGACAAGGCTTTTCTCGCGGGAAACGGGAAAAGACTCAGTCTCAATGTCTGGATAGACAGCGGAAGCGTTCTGCACGCAAGGCTGGAGCCGGGGCTCTTTCCCTGGAAGAATAATTACTCCTCCTTGAAGATGTGGTCTTTCAATTCGGCCAGCGGAGATCCCTTGAACGATCTTGACGGAGGAGATCCGGACTGGTGCGTGACCGGGCCTTGCGAGAACGACACCGAGGATATAATGCCTTCGGTGAATTATGAAGGGATGAGAAAGGGGATTGACGATCGTCGGTATGTTGTAACCCTTGAACAGCTCCTAGAAAAATCTAAGGCCGATCCCAAACTCGCAGGGAAGGCAGGAGAGGCAAAGAAACTGCTCGAGTCTTTCGGCGCCCTTATACCTGATACCAGGACCAAGCTCGGTGCTTTAAAAGAGGATGTTATCTCGTTTAAAAAACTGGAGGAGTTTAAGAGGGAAGTTGCCAATAAGATAATAGAGCTTGAGGGAGCAGAAAAGTAGGCGCTGCTAAAAAATAATAAATATGAATATGTCTTTTAAGGGAGAATAAGCAATGCCGGACACAAAAATTTCAGCGGATCTGCAATGCGCCAAGAATATTGTTTATGGCAAAGGCGGGAGAAGCACCCTGAAAATGGACGAGTACAGACTGAAAGAATTGTCTGACAAAATACTTACTCCCGTGTTAAGGGTTCATGGCGGAGGCTGGTATGCCGGGAGCAAGAATGATTACTCGGACGATATTGAAACTGTCGCACTGGCGGGGTTTTCGGTTTTTAACATAGATTATAGGCTCTCCGGAGAGGCTTGCTTTCCGGCGCAGATAGAAGATTGCAAATGCGCGGTAAGGTTTCTAAGGGCAAATGGTAAGAAGCTTAAAATAAAAACCGGTAAAATCGGCGCTATCGGCGGTTCGGCAGGAGGGCATCTCGTGGCATTGCTTGGAACTTCTTCCGGAGTAAAAGAATTAGAAGGCCGCGGAGGGTGGGAAGGCTATGACAGCAGTGTTGCCGCGGTCTGTAATATTTGCGGAGTCACCGACATTGAAAAAATGAAGAGCAAAGATAAGCTATTACAGCCTGACGATCCGAAATCGGCGATTTCTATGTTCCTTGGAGGACTGCTGAAGGATAAAAAGGAAGTTGCAGCTGCCTCCAGTCCGTTAAAATATATCAGCAGGAAGACGCCGCCTTTTCTTATAATTCACGGGGATAGTGATGATGTTGTTCCGATGAGCCAGAGCGCTCTTCTTTACAAGGCCTTGCTGAAAGCACAGGTGAAAGCAAGTTATTTCACGGTAAGCGGGGCAGGACACGCGCCCTTGAACGGGGAGATGCACGAACAAATCGCCGCTTTCTTCAAAGCGAATCTGCCTGCATAAAAGTATATAATTATTGCACATGTGAAATAGATTGAATCAGCAAGGCATCCGCATGGCTGGAGAATATTATGGAAAGAAAATATGTTATAGGGGTTGATTACGGCACAAATTCGGTAAGAGCGCTCGTTTCCGACATTACTACGGGCAAAGATAGAACTGAAAGACGGGTCGGACCTATTTAAAATATTTCTAATCGCGCTTTAAAAGGAACAGAATGTTTTTTGAAGCAATTATTCTGGACAAACTGCCTGCCCATGACACCTGCTGGTCTCTGATTACAGGAGCGGATAATCATATCTATATTGCCGCCTGCGTCGAAGGCACTCCCGGATTTTCTGCGGTACTTGCGCGCTATAATTCAAAGAACAAAAAAACCGAGTATCTGCTGGATATCGGTAAAGCAGTAAAAGACAGCCCGGAGAGCGGAAGGGCAACACAGTGCAAACTGCACTACTCTCTCCTCTCTGATTCAAAAGGGTTGATCTACGGAGCGACTCATCTTTCAGGTCCGCCGAAAGGGAGCAAATCCTACAGCCCCTGGCAATCCTGGAACGACCCTGTAAAATGTTTTCTTGGTTCAATGCTTTTTATCTATGATCCAAAGAAAGATTCATTGCTCTGGACGGGGATGCTTGCTCCAAAAGAAGGTTGCAGGTGCCTTGCTTTTGACGAAGGGCGGGGAAAAATGTATTTTATAACCTATCCCAGGAATCACTTCTGTGTATTTGATCTAAAGACAAAAGAGGTTGAAGATCTGGGGAGGATCGGTAATGTAAATCCGCAGGCTATATTTCTAGATGCGGCAGGAAACGCTTATACAACAACGGATTCAGGCAGGCTGATAAGATACTCCGTAGAGAGGAAAAGGCTTGAAGAACTTGATGTTTTTATTCCCGCGGCTCCGCACTGCAATGTTCACAATGTCCTCTACGACGCTCTGCTTTCTCCTGACGGCGCCTTTATTTACGGGGTTTCCTGGGCCTTGGAACCAAGGCTTTTCAGATACAGGCCGGGAGGAACAAAACAGAGGGAGATGGAAGATCTTGGCTCCCCGTTCCCGGCAGAGAACGGCGTTATCTCTTCGTCTTTCCATCACACGCATATTGGCGGGCTCACCTTTGGCAAAGACGGACTGCTCTATCTTTGCGCGAACGAGCCAAAGAAGCTTCCGCGAGGAAATAAACGCCACACGGACAATATTACCCTGCTTTACACACTTGACCCGGTCAGTGGGGACTATACAGAGGTTGCGAAACTCTCCAAGACGGACAAAGGTGTCAGGTATATTTCCAGAGGGTGCATTGACAAGGAAGGAACTATTTATTTTGCGGATGTAGGCAACACTCCCACGAGGATATATCGCTATAAGCCGGATTATCCCGCGGCTCTAAGAGACCTTAAGCTCCCGGTCTCGCAGACACTCAGGAAATGGGGATAGAAAAAGGAGTAGCACCGTGTTTAAGCCGAAATATAAAATAAAAAAACTCTTTAAGACCGAGAATGAACGCCGGGAGTATTATCTAAAAGTTTATATCGAAAGGAAAGAGTCCGCGGGCGCATTTGTGCGGGAAGGCTTTCTTTATTGCAAACAGCTTGCTGTATCCGGCGCGTCAAAACCTATACAGGCAGGTGAGTCGGCAATTACGGCCTTATGTGTTTCCGTTTCCGGCGTGGTCTGGGGAGCTACCTCGGGCAAAAAGTCCCATCTTTTCTATTATATGCCAAAGTCTCCCTGCGGGCAGGTGTTTGATATGGGGCAGCTTGGTCCGGAAGCAGGAGAAACAAAAGCAACAGCCATTACGGTTACGGATGATAATACGGTCGTCGTCGGAACTGCTGCAGGAAATATCTACGAAGTAAGCGGCAGAGGGACTGTGACAGAAGGCGTTCAGGAATGGATGGCGCATTATGTGAAGAGGACAAAAGCGCATTCTCCTTTTAAAAAAGAAAGTATTGCCGCGCTCTGTTATGCGAAGAGCACAAAGAGGATCTTCGGGCTGACAAGACGGTCCGGCTCCGTGTTTGAATATATTCCCGGAAAAATGAAAGTAAGAATACTTGTAAAACTCGGGAAGGGCAATTATTCTCCCGTGATGGCCTGCGATGATTACGGTCAGCTTTATTTTGTCTCGAAAGGCGGAATACTGCGCTACAACTCAGAGAATAGACGGCTTGACAGTCTGACTCTCCCTGATAAAAAGCTCAAGGAAGTCACGGCCTTAGCCCTGAAATCTGCCGGCTCCGAGATAAACTCCGTGGGAGCCGCGCTCTATCTCGGCAACAAAGCAGGGGAGCTTTTTGAGTATCTGATGAATTCGCTGAAGGCTACACCGGTTGGAAAACCCTGTAAAATGAAGAATATCAGCCTGCTGGCTGCCGGCAAGAACGGCAAGATCTATGGTGTTGCAGGTGAAGAGAACGATCTAAGCCATTTATTCACTTTTGACCCGGTATTAAAAAAGACGAGGGATCTTGGCGTCCCTCTTGCCTCAATTGAAAAACCCTGGTATGGCTACAATTTCGGAGCCATTGCCGCGGGGCCTGAAGGGGAGCTCTACCTCGGAGAAGCGGACAGGATAAGTCATATATTCATCTATCATCCGCCGGTCTGAACGGGGATAGCCGGCAAGTTTAATTAGCAGGTTAATTATCTCCGAGGAAAGAGGAAAATAAAACTGCTGCACCCTGATTTGTTTGAAGGGCAGCTGTATCAATATCGGAGGAAGAATGAAAAATATTGTACTGTGTTTTCTCGTAAGCCTTGCCTTCCTGGGTACTTTTGCGGAAGGAGCGAATTTTAAGCCTTTTGTCATGGGTTCTGAGAATACCGAAGACAATACCTGCGTCTGGCTCAGGGCAGATCTGGGAGGAGCAAACGATATCCTTCCTCTAAAAACCAGGGAGTGGGCGACAAAAGAATCCGTGACGGGAGGAGTGGCGGTCAAATTTGTTTTTGACCCGGGAAGCATGGGAATAGCGGCAATGGAGTACAAAGTACTGCCTAAAGGCTCCGCGGGCGTCACTTTCTACGCGAAGGCCTCCGAACCGCTTAACCTGAAGGTCTCGGATCTGGCTGAATGCGCGGTCACAAAGGAATGGAAAAAGTTTGATATTCCCTGGGAGAAATTTGGAGGGAGCAGCAGCGAGCCAAAACTCGGCTGGCAGTTGAAATTCAATGTTCCTTATCCGGTGGAGAAGAAAATCGTACTCTGGCTTGACAGGATAGGCTTTGAATCTCCAGAGTTTGAGAAGAATCCTGTAATTAATCCCGAGTCGGGCGAGGACGCGAAAATATCCAGCAAAGAGCTCATCTATGGAGCCGAGAATATGTCCGGCGTAATTTCCAACCTGAAACAAAAAAAGGAGTTCAAGGTTGTCGCATTCGGTGATTCCGTTACCGCGGGCGCCCAGAGGTTCAGAAGCACCTGGGGCCTAAGCAAGCACAAAAAGTCTTATGACTTTCTATATTACTCGCACCTTACAACTCTTATGAACGAAAGTTTCGGTTACAAAGGCGTTAAATACGTTTATTTTGGTCACGGAGGCTGGACTTCGGCGCAGGGGCTTGCGGTTGCCGACGGAGAGATGGTGAAAGAAGCAGGTCCGGACGATCTGGTAATAATTCAGTTCGGCGGGAACGACCTGATGGGCAGAATAAAAATTCCGGAGTGGAAAGCAAACACCAAAAAACTTATAGCCAAGGCCAGGACCAAGACAAAAAACATTCTTATAATGGGAGTCCCCTACGGCGAGCCGATATTACCCTTTGCGGAGGGCATCACAAAAACACTGAAAGAGCTTGTAAACGAGGAAAGAGTAGCGGCGTTTGATTTTACAAAATTCTCTCTCTATCGCGGGAGTAAGTTTGCCGGCTCAATATATGCCAATCCCTTCCATCCGGATTATGTAGGGCATATGATGCTGGCGGAAATGATGCTTCCCATGTTTACAGGCAAGCCGGCTTCTTTCCCGGAATGAGTTTGAGGTAGTTAGGATTGTTGGTCGTAGGTTCAGTAACTTTTGCTTTATTAGTTATCAGCTATACGTAATTAGCTATCTCTGGTGGCTGCGCCATGAACCTGAGCTAGCAAAAAAAAGCCCTGTACCAGTCGCTTTCGCTCCGGTACAGGGCATGAATCATTCGCCGAGATTATCATGCCAGCAAGCGAATGGTTCATGGGCCCTGTAGGACTTGAACTACTACAAATCGCCTTTCGGCTCTCAACAGGGGT
>JBAXDA010000090.1:0-6201 GCA_037141215.1 Candidatus Firestoneibacteriota bacterium
AAAAGAAAGAGGACTTGCCTGTAAAAAATATGATTCCTCAAAAGATATAGAGAAAGAGTTCTCCGCCGTAGGGGCTTACTGGAACAACATCATAAACCGTGTATATGTCAGGACTCCGGATATGGAGTTCAACCACATAGTAAATTTCTGGCTAAAATACCAGCTCATGCAGGTCATTAGATGGCAGAGGGGTTTCTATATAGGCTACAGGGATGTGCTTCAAGACGCGAGAGGTATTGTTCCGCTGGATCCGGATGTTTCCGCGCGGCGTATAGCCGAGGCTCTTGCTTTCCAGCGCCAAAACGGAACAGCCGTGAGGCAATATACCGTTGACGGTTCAGGGAGGCTTGACGAGCGTGATTACAAGGACTCTCCCGTATGGATGGTTTATGCGGCGGCAAAATATGTAAAAGAAACCGGCGACCTTAAATATCTTGCTAAAAAAATAAAATATCTTGATAAGGGCGGAGACTCTGTCTACGGGCACTGCAAAAAGACGCTGGAGTGCCTGCGCCGGGAAAGAGGGCCGCACGGGCTGAACCTTATCGGGTGGGGAGACTGGAATGACGGGCTTTCGCATGTAGGACGCGGCGGCAAAGGCGAGAGTGTGATGCTCTCCGAGCAATTTGTTGTGGCCTGCAGGGATCTCGGTTATCTTGCAGGGCTGAAAGGCAGGAAGGCGGATGTTAAACTCTTTAAAAAATGGGCCGCTGAAATGGCGGGAAATATTCAGAAGCACGCCTGGAACGGAAGCTGGTACACCCGGGCTTTCTCGGACAGCGGAAGGCCTATCGGCACGCCGAAGGACGAGGAAGGAAAAATATATATTAACTCCCAGACCTGGGCTATACACGCGGGAATTGCGGACGAAGAACAGAAAAAAAAGGTTTTTAACTCTTTTGACACTTTACTTGATACCAAATTCGGTCCGAGAACGGTTTTTCCTCCTTCAACCTACCACAAACCCTGGATCGGCAGGACCACCATTAATCAGGTGGGGTTTGCCGAGAACGGCGGTGTTTACTGCCATGCGGCGGCTTTCAAGCTCAGGGCCGATCTGCTTGAAGGCAGAGGAGAACAGGCTTTTGAGGGCTGGAAAAAACTCCATCCCCTCTGGCTTGACCCTGACGAAACCAAGGCGGATCCTTATGTCTTCGCGAATTGTTTTCACGGAAAAGAGAGCCTGCTTGCAGGTGAGACAATGTATTCCTGGCTTACAGGCACCGCTACCTGGATGTTTGAGAATGCGACGGACTTTATGCTGGGAGCCCGCGGCGAATTTGACAGGCTTCTCCTGGACCCCGTAGTCCCGAAAAAATGGAAGGAATTCGGCATAGACAGATTCTTCAGGGGCACAATGTTTTTCATAACCTACCATAACTTAAACGGCGTGAACCGCGGCGTAAAGTACGCCCTGGTTGACGGGAAAAGAATAGAAGGCAACGCAATACCGCTTTCGGCGGTAAAAGGGAAAAAAGAGGTGAAAGTAGATGCATATATGTAACCTGCAGGAACTAAGGGACAGAAATATATTCTTTATTGACGGTTGGCATTCCAACAATGTCCTTATGACAGAGAACAGCGAGATACGCAAGCTTCTTTCCGCGGGGTCTTTCCGGAAGAATCTGCTTCCCTGCGTTATAGACCTGACGAAGGTAAAGGAAAACTCAAAACTTATTAAAGACCCCGAAGAGCTTATTTTGCAGAGCAGGGTAAAGGTTCACGGCACGGACGGTATCCGCGGGGTCGTTTCTCTTGAGCGGTCTGTTACCGGAAGAAATTTTATACAACTCTTCGCCCGGGAGAATAAGATAACTCCGGATTTTATCAGAAACGCCGCTTATGCTTTTTCCTCTCTGCTTCTTGATAACGGTGTTATCAAAAAAGGGGAGATGGTGCTCATCGGCGAGGACGGCAGGGATTATCTTCCTAATAAACCTTTTATGTCTGCGCTCTCCGGCGGAATAATGCTTGCCGGGCTGAATATCTCCGATGCGGGCATAATGGTTACCCCCGGACTTCCCATCTGTATGAATGCCCTGGGTATTAAGGCTGCTGTCGCCCTTACTGCTTCGCATAATCCAAGCAACCAGAACGGCATGAAGCTGTTTGTGAACGGCTACAAAGTTCTGCCGGAAGGGCCTTTTGGAGACTACAGCATTACAGCTTATCTCTACAGGCAGCTGCTTGATGTAAAATATCCAAAGCTTGGCGCAAGGTCGGTTAATGTCTCGGCCCGCGCAAAACAGATTTATGAAGCCGCAACACTTTCGGCGATTCCTTTCGGGAAAGTTCTGTCGGGGGTAGAAGTTGTTTTTGATCCCGCAAACGGCGCCGGTGCCTCTTTCGGAAAATCTCTCTTCAAAACGTTGAAAATGAAACCCGTAAGTATTAATGATACGCCCAGGGGAGAAAATATCAATCAGGGGGGAGGAGTAGTCTTTCTTGAAGGTGTGGAAAAGTTTGAAGATTCAAAAGAAAAACTTTCGGAAGCTCCTCCGGCCGTAAGGGAGATGGTGGAAAAAAAGATAACTTACGGCATTGTGCTTGACGGGGACGGCGACAGGTGCTATCTTCTCGCCTATAATGAACTGCGCAATGCGGTTTATGTAGTAAACGGCGACAGGCTTAGTTATCTCCTGGCAAAGTATCTTAAAAAAGCGCTTCCCAAGCAGGAGAACCAGCTTTTTGTGAATACTATTGAGAGCGACTTTATGGCCGGTTTTGCGGTTGCCGCGGACTTAAAGATCAAGACCCGAGTGGCGTGTGTCGGCGACAAGTGGGTGGTAAAGGCGATTGGTAAAAATGAAACTCTGCTCGTCGGCGCCGAGGATTCAGGGCATATAGTCATACCCGTAAAAGTTAAGGATAAAAATGTATACTGCGGCAACGGAATGCTGACCGGGCTTCTGGCTCTTGCTTTGATAAAAATATATGAAGTCCCGGTCAGGGAAGTCTGCAGCCCCTTTGACGAGGGAAAAAGAAAAACCTACTACACTTATCTCTCGGACAAGAAGCTTTTCCGCAGGGGCAGTCCGATTTTTCTTGCCGACAGGGAAATGTTTATCCGCGAATTCGGCAAGCTCTCGGTTAAACATAATTTTCACGGAAAGATAGAGGAGCGTATTTTTGAAGACGATCTTGATATGCTCTATCTTACGGTGAGCGAAGGGAAAACTCCCGTGGGCGCGCTCTTTGTCAGAAATTCCGGCACGGAAACAAAAACCTCGGTAAATTTCAGGTGCCGGGAAGCCTACTATCAGCTGTTTGACGAGCTGGCCATGCACGTGGCTATTTATCACAGGCAGGTGTTGAAAGCCAGGAACAATCCCGAAGCGCAGGCCGAGAAGAAAGTTCTTGAGCTGTTCTTCAAGGGGAAACACCGCTATGCTGACATGAAGAAAGAAATAAAAATGGATGACGCGAACCTGCGGGCGCTTTTATTCGGGATGTCAAAAGAGTACTTTGAACATAAAGAAAAACTCTTGAAAATGCTTTCATGACCGGGCTCAAGCCGCTCCGCGCATATTTTAAAGAGGTTAAATGAAGAGAGGGAACCCCGGGAAAAGAATTTTTGTCCTTGCAGGCGTCCTTCTCGCGCTGGCTTTGATATTTTTAACAGGCAGTAACTGGCTCTGGAACTCTCTAAACCCATTTTTTTATAAGGATATACTTTACCGCAATGCGGGGGAATACAAGATAGACCCGCTTTTCGCGGCGGCGATAATTCATTGTGAGAGTTCTTTCAACCCTCTTGCCGTATCAAAAGCCGGGGCCCTCGGGTTGATGCAGTTAATGCCTGAAACCGCGGCGGAACTGGCCCTTGAGAAAAAAATTGATTATGTCAATCCGGAAGAACTTTATAAACCGGCGGTTAATATAGAACTTGGTTTTGTGTATCTTTCGCGGCTTAAGAAACGCTATGGCGGCAACAGGATCTTCGCGCTTGCGGCTTACAATGCTGGGCTTAAAAAGGCTGACGAGTGGGCCGTAAAGTACGGAGGCGGAGACGAAGAGGAAGCCTTTAAGAGTATTGAGTACCCGGAAACGCGGAAGTTCATCTCCGATGTGCTCGGAACCTACAGGTGGTTCAAGGCTTTGAGGAAAATTAAACGGACGCTGCAGTTTAAGCAGTGAGCCGGCAGGGGGAAAAATGAAAAGATTACTTATCTTGTCAATATGCGCCTGTTTCGCCGCCGCCGGATTTTCCGAGCCGGCTTCTTCTGCAGAGGCGCAGAAAACAAAACCCGCGGTGAAGGCAAAACCGGAAATATTTCCTGCAGGCAGTATAGTTAAAGGTAAACTTGACCTCAAATCCGCTTCCAGGCTCTTTGGGGGGGAAACAATAGAACTGAGTGTCACGGTTTTTGACACCAAAGGAAATCCTCAGGAAAACCGCAAGGTTGAATTTTCCGTTGAGGCAAAAGGCGGCAAAGGGGACGCGAGTTTCGGCAAAACAGCCGTTATCACAAACAAGAAAGGTATCGCTACAGTGAGCTTTACCGCTGATTCCGGCGCTTCCGTGCTTAATATCGTAAAAGCAACCGCTTTAGGTATCAAGGATGTAAAAAATAATTTTGTGCTTTTCAGGCTTAAATCCTGGCCGGCTCCTCTTTTCCGGGTAGCGGAAAACTACGGAATGCTGAATGATTGGCAGGCTGTAAGGATTGACCATGCAAGAACCGGCGGCGCAGAAGCGCCTGAAGCCAAGTTTCTTTATTATTTCAAGAAGCCCGACAAGACCAAATCGGTTTCTTTTAGTGATTCGGCGAATTATTCTATCTTTAACAACAATATGATCCTGACTTCCGAGAAAGACAAAAAGCCAAAGAAAACCAACTGCAAAGCCGTGATGGGGATTGACTTCGAACAGGTCAATTACCAGTATAGCCCGCTGAAATTTATGGACGCGCATGCCGTCAGTTCGGCTCCGGTCAAAAAGTTTGACCTTCCGGAAGTTTACAGATTGGAAGCCGTCCCGAACGCCTCCAACAATGTGTATTCCAGAATAGTAGTTTATGTTGAATACTCCACGGGGCTTGATGTTTATGTGGAGAAATACGGGCCGACAAAAAAACTGGAAGCTGTCACGGGGATAAGAAAAGCAAAACAGTGGAGCCTCAAAACAAACACCTGGACCGGTCTGGAGTTTGATCTTTCAAAGAAGTTTGAGCCGGAAAGCGCGGTCTTAAAGACGGACTTTGATTTAACCAGCGAGGCGGAGACAGACACCGTCTGGATACCCGTGGAAACAGAGTCAATTACTTACTATGGAAAACCGAAAGACACGAAGAATATTTCAAGCATAATAACGAATTTTGAAGAAATAAAGGTAAACAGAGGCCTCGGGGACGCGGAATTTAATATTCCCTAAAATAAGCAAGGCCAGGAAGTCTATCGGAATCAAAGAAGCGGCGGAGGAACTTCCGCCGCTTAATTCTTGAAGGACAAGGCGCGATGGCAGAGAAGAACGATCCAATTACCCCAATGATGAGGCAGTACAAAGAAACCAAGGAGAAATATCCCGATGCTATTCTGTTTTACAGGCTCGGGGATTTCTACGAAATGTTTTTTGAGGACGCGAAACTCGCGTCTTCTTTGCTTCAGATAGTACTTACAAAGCGGGGCTCAAAAGGCGCTTCCGGAACGGGAGTGGAAGTGCCGATGTGCGGCATTCCTTATCACTCAGCCCTGAATTATATCACCAAGTTGATAAAGCTCGGATATAAAGTTGCTATTTGCGAGCAGGTGGAAGATCCCAAGCTTGCAAAAGGCCTTGTTAAAAGGGAAGTGGTAAAACTTATTACCCCGGGCACGGTGCTTGAAGATTCAATCCTAAGCCGTAAATCAAACAATTTTCTTGCGGCCGTATTTATCTCGGGCAAAAAAGCCGGACTTGCTTTTGCCGATGTTTCCACGGGTGAGTTTTTGGTCTCGGAAATTCCCGGTGAAGAAAACCGGGACAGGATACTTGAAGAGTTAAGCAGATTCAATCCGGCAGAACTCCTGCTGCCTTCCTCTTTTGAAATATCTGAGCCGCGGCTGGTAAATTCCCTTAAGGAAAGCAAGGCGCTTCTTAATTTTATTGAAGACTATTATTTTGACCGTATCTCCGCGGAAAAATCACTGAAGAAACATTTCAAAGTCGGGTCGCTTGAAGGTTTCGGCCTTGCGGGCATGGAGGCGGCTATTCCCGCTGCC
>JBAXDA010000091.1:0-6169 GCA_037141215.1 Candidatus Firestoneibacteriota bacterium
GAGGGCGAATATTCTTGGCTGGAAGGTTTTCTATGTTCCGGATGCCCGCGCGCTGCATGCAAGGGGAGGGAGCGAGACCAAAAGTGGAGATATAAAGGAAACCCGGTACGCCTACAACAGGAAACCTCCGGAACTTAGAAAAAGAATAATTGAGAACAGATACTATGTTCTAATCAAGAACTGCCCGTTGAGCCTGTTCCTGCGGGTTCTTCCGCTTATAGTGGTTTATGAAGCGGCTATATTGTGTTATATTACATTGTTTGATACCGGCTCTCTTCCGTCTTATCTCAATGTGCTAAGGAAATTTAAAATGATGGCGAAAAAACGGCGCAGCCTTAACGGGCGCAGAAGAATCTCAGGCTCGGGGTTTCATAAATGGATAATATGAAATATTTAGAGGTTTTTGGCCTTGCGCTTCTGTTCTCGGTGCTGCTTGTCCCTGCGGCCCGGGCTTTAGCTCTGCGGCTTGGCATCATGGACAGGCCTGATAAAAACCTCAAGAAACACAAGAACCCGGTTCCCTATCTTGGAGGGGCAGCAATATTTTTCGCGTTTTTCCTTGCACTTTTTCTGGAAAGGATGCTCGATGCAGGAAGCTTGAAAGGTTTGGCCGGACTCGTAATAGGCAGTTCTATGATGTTCCTGCTCGGGCTTGCCGACGACCTGAAAAAACTAAGCGTGCCCTTCAAATTCTTAGTGCAGATTCTGGCGGCCCTGGTGCTAGTCATCTTCGGCATAAAGATAGAATTTCTGGGGAACGATATTCTTAATGTTTTAGTTACCGTACTCTGGATGGTAGGCTTAACAAACGCTTTTAATCTTACGGATATTATGGACGGGCTTTCAAGCGGCATTGCCCTGGCGGCTGCGATGATGTTTTTTATTATAGGAACGGCAGCGGGAAAAATATTCTCTCCGCTTGCGGCACTCGCGCTGGCAGGAGCGGTGCTCGGTTTCCTTTTTTATAATTACCCGCCCGCAAAGATATTCATGGGAGACGCAGGCAGCCTCTTCGTCGGCTATCTGCTGGCCGCGCTTTCAATAACTGAAAGTTACAGCGGCACTAACAACTATGCGGTTCTTGCGCCGGTGGTAATCCTCGGGATTCCTGTCTTTGATACTCTTTTTGTCATGTGGATGAGGTGGAAACAGGGGAAGCCGGTGTATTACGGAAGTCCCGATCATTTTCCTCTGCGCCTCAGAAGGTTCGGCCTCTCTGTTAAACAGGTATTACTGTCGGTCTACTCGGCGGGTATTCTTCTCGCCTTTGCCGGCTATGCTGTTACAAGAGTTTCACCGGCAGTCTCTCTGTTAATTTATGGTTTTCTCGCCGGTACCGCGCTTTTTCTGGCAAAAAAATTGAGCAGGATAGGATGAAGGAATAAATGAAAAACAATATAGAATCTGAAAATACTGAAGGCCTCTTGCAGGGTTCAAACAAAAAACGTTTTTGGACCATCGCCGTTCTTTCCCTATGCTCTACTCTTGTTCTTGCCGCTGTAGTTTTGAATTATGGGATTAAGAGGCACACGGCCGGTGTTCAGTCCTCCTCTGGTAAATTACTTCTTTGCAGTTTTTGCGGAATGCCCTTAGGGCAGACTTCGGGCTGTATAGACGGCGATGTAGTTATTTCCGGAAAGAAGTATCCTCGTCGCTTAAATCAGGAAACAAGGCTCTGCTATGCTTGCGGCGCAGAACAGGGCAACTTTCATCACAAGGGCTGCAAAATGGAGCTCTGCCCGAAATGCGGCGGCACCCTTCTGACTTGTCCCTGCAATGTGGAAACTATAGCAAAAAAAACAAAGTCATAACCGTAAAACCTTTTCCTCTCGAAGTCGTTGATTTTAACGGATATTTCCTATATAATGATACTCAATATCAGTTGTTAGTTGGTATTTCTATGGTGGCTGTAGCTCAGTTGGTTAGAGTGCCAGATTGTGGATCTGGATGCCGCGGGTTCAAATCCCGTCAGCCACCCCAAAATAAAAGTTACTTAATCTAAAAGAGAGTGTTTTAGCAGTGGGAGCGGCATTGAGGGGGACGGGGGGAAACATCCCCCGGCAAGATAAAACGTTAGATGTCCGCGGGTTCAAATCCTTTCAACAATGTAAATGGTTGATAATTAGGAATGTCGCGAATGCGAAGTGAATAGTACTTCTGAACGAGCGCTATGAGCAGACGCCCGGCCTGTCTTGAAACGCTTCGGACATAAATCTTGTCCTCAGCAAGACAGGCACGCTTGTCGAAGGAAAGGAATATATTATATTTTGGCGACAAGCAGTCAGCCACCCCAAAATAAAAGTTACTTAATCTAAAAGAGAGTGTTTTAGCAGTGGGAGCGGCATTGAGGGGGACGGGGGGAAACATCCCCCGGCAAGATAAAACGTTAGATGTCCGCGGGTTCAAATCCTTTCAACAATGTAAATGGTTGATAATTAGGAATGTCGCGAATGCGAAGTGAATAGTACTTCTGAACGAGCGCTATGAGCAGACGCATTTTAATTCTGAGGACTTCGGCTCTTAGAATCTAAAACAAACTCTGAAAATATAAAAGTCTAATCGGTATCATCGTTTCTGTTTTAGGAGGGTCAATGCGCGCTCTAAACCCCGTAGTCCTGCCTGAACAATTCAAAGCCGTAAAAGACGATGACGAAGAATTTCTATGGGTGGGCGAGCCTGCTTTCTGGCCGTTTCTGCTCACCGGAGTCCCCTTTTTGATAATAGGCCTTCTGTGGGGAGCCTTTGACTATTTTGGATTCATAAGGCATATGCCGGCAAAAATGGCCGGTTTTATGATTCCGTTCTTTTTGCTCCACCTTTTTCCTTTTTGGGGGAGCATTCTTAATATGGGCAGGCTGATTCTGGTGCATAAGAACACTTTTTATACCATAACCAACAAAAGGGTAATGTTGAGGAGCGGTTTCTGGGGAATTGGTTTTGAGGCTATTGATTACGACAAAATCTCGGATATACAGGTAACCGTAAATCCTCTCGAAAGTATGCTGGGAGCAGGTTCTATCAGGTTTTCAACCGGTGAGACGACTTCAAAAGGCGCTGCCCTATACAAAACTTTTATAGCTATTGCTGAACCCTACGAGGTCTTCAAATTGGTAAAAAAGACTACAGTAGATATCAAAACAGACTGGAATTATCCGAACAAGTTAAGGCCGGAAGACAATCCCGGGTACAACACGAAGTACAAAAAATAGGATTTAGGAGAAGCTATGAACTGTCCAAAATGCGGAGCTTTTAATCCTTTAGGTTCAAATTTTTGCGGCGGATGCGGAGATGAACTCAAGGATGTCTTGCCGGCGGCGGCACCCGTTTTGGAAACTGCAGAAACAGCGGCTTTCAAAATAAGAGTAGAGGCTTTCCTTCTTGATCTAATCTTTATTTATCTGCTGGATTTTCTGATTAAAATAAGTCTTTTCGGTTGGAAGTCCTGCGGTTCGAATAACTTGCTCTACTCTGCTTTGTTCATTTTGTATTTCTGGTATTTTGGGGCCGTGACAGGTCAGACTCCGGGGAAGATGCTTCAGAATATTAAAGTTGTAAGGAACGACGGCGGGCGTGTAGGGTTTAGCACAGGACTGCTCAGAGCTTTTTTGCAATACATTGGGATGGGGGCTTTACTAGTCGGACTCTTGATGGCCGCTTTCAGGAAGGATAAAAAAACTCTGCATGATCTGCTTGTCGGCACAAAGGTCATTAAAACAAAATAGGCCTGCCTGTTTTTCTTGATAATCCCTTATAAATCGTTGATTTTTCCTTTGAAACATAGTATTCTGAGTATGTAGTTATATCTTTCAGGTCTTTTAGGAATAGCCGCCGTAGAGGGCGGATAACAATTGTGCGGAAGTGGCGGAGCTGGCAGACGCGCTAGGTTCAGGTCCTAGTTCCTTCACGGGAGTGGGGGTTCAAATCCCCCCTTCCGCACCAAAAACAAGGAAACCGTGATAATCAACAAAGAAGCCTTTCTCAAATACCTCCGGTCAGAACAACATCCCGTAAGTATTCACGAACTCCGCAGGCATTACAATGTCCACGAGCGCGCCAGACGCAGGTTTAAAAGATTTCTTGACGAACTTGTTGATACCGGCGCGGTCATAAAACTAAAAGGCGACCTGTTTGGCATTGCGGAAGAAATGAATATGGTGACCGGTATCCTGAAGGGAAATCCTGCCGGGTTTGGCTTTATCAGACCCGAGGGTGAAGGGGAAGATGTCTATGTGAACGGCATGAATATGAACGGGGCGATGCACGGCGATTCGGTAGTTGCCAGGGTTCAGAAATCAAGGGAAGGATTTTCAGGGGAAGTCATAAGAATCCTCACCCGGGCGAATGCAACGGTAGTCGGAAACTATGAACAGGACAAATTCTTCGGTTTTGTTATTCCCGACAATAAAAAAATATGGCATCATGTTTATGTGCCGAAAGAAGAATCAAAGGGTGTAAAGAAAGGGCAGAAAGTAGTCGCGGAGATAACCGCCTGGCCGGAGAAGGGGCGCAACCCCGAAGGGCGCGTAATTGAAATACTGGGCTCCAAAGACGACCCCGCAGTAGATGTTAAAACCGTCATCAGGCAGTACAATCTCCCCGATGTTTTCCCCGCGGATGTAAAAGCAGAGACTTCAAGGATAAAACACAGCATACCGGAAGAAGAAATAAAGAACCGTGTCGATCTCAGGAATGAGGTAATATTTACCATAGACGGGGAAGATGCCAAGGATTTTGACGATGCGGTCTCGCTTAAGAAAGGAAAGAACGGCGAATATGAACTTGGAGTCCACATAGCGGATGTAAGCTATTATGTCAAGGAAGGCACGGCAATAGACCGCGAAGCGCTTTTAAGAGGCAACAGTGTTTATCTTCCGGGTACTGTCATTCCGATGCTGCCTGAAGCTCTCTCAAATGAAATGTGCAGTCTTAGACCGGACGAGGACCGCCTTACGGTTACCGCCTCAATAAAACTCAGCCCTGAAGGCAAAGTATTAAGCACCCGTATCCTGAAAAGCGTCATCAGGTCAAAAAGGCGTATGACCTATACGAAAGTCTCTGACATAATAGAAAAGAAAGACAAAGAGCTTAGGGAAGAATACCGCGATATTGTAAAAGACCTTGAACTCATGCACGGGCTTGCTCTGCTGCTTAACGGGAGAAGGATGGCGGACGGCGGGATTGATTTTAATCTCGGAGAATCAAAGGTGATAGTAGATGCGAAGGGCGTCCCCCTGCGGGTTGAAAGAATAACGCGCAACTGGGCTCACAGGCTGATAGAAGAGTTCATGCTTTTGGCGAATGAAGTGGTTTCTACTCGGCTCTTCAGGGAAGGCCTGGTAAATATTTACAGGATTCACGAGACTCCCGACCAGGAAGACCTTGTGGAATTCTCAAGGTTTGTCGCTACTCTTGGCTATAGTTTCAGGGCCACAAAGGACTTTGCCCCGAGAGCTCTCCAATCCCTGTTGGCGAAGGTCAAGGGGACTCCGGAAGAAGCGGTCATCAATAAACTTGCTCTAAGGGCTATGAAACTCGCGGTTTATTCTACGGAAGCCAAGGGGCATTTTGCGCTCGCGAAACAGTATTATTCGCATTTTACCTCTCCCATTAGAAGATACCCTGATCTTGCCACGCACCGGGCAATTAAGAATTTGCTGGATAAAGAAAAAGTGAATTTCGGCAAGTTTGAATACATCGCGAAGCATTGTTCGGATACGGAGCGTTCCGCTCAGGATGCCGAAGAAGATGTCGTGAAGCTTAAGAAGATACAGCTTATCAAGAGCCAGCCCGCAAAAATTTACGAGGGGATCATCAGCGGCGTGCAGGCCTACGGCATGTTCGTGGAGATACTGGATTTCGCGCTTGAAGGGCTTGTGCACATCAGCTCGCTCGCGAACGACTACTACAATTACGATGAAAAGAGTTACTCCCTTGTCGGCAAACATAAAAAGAAGATCTATAGGCTCGGCGATCATGTTAAAGTCACGATAACCAAGGCTGACCTGGATAAGAAACAGCTGGACCTGGCCCTTTCCTAAATCCAAAAAGGAAGACAATGAAATAC
Source organism: Candidatus Firestoneibacteriota bacterium (assembly GCA_037141215.1). Lineage (GTDB taxonomy): Bacteria > Oederibacteriota > D2-FULL-39-29 > D2-FULL-39-29 > CAIOVX01 > JBAXDA01. The sequence goes on from JBAXDA010000091.1 coordinate 6,065, forward strand.
ATTTATAAAGTCATAATGGTAATACTGGTTTTCTCTCTTGTTTTTTTCGGAGTCTTGTTTTTCCAGAAGAATACCCTGGAAAAACAGCGCGGGGAATATAAGGAG